>CAYSVN010000021.1:0-17545 GCA_964434585.1 uncultured Candidatus Peribacteria bacterium
GACAGAAGTTTACGCCAAAAAATGGTGTCATCCTTCACGCGGTGTCGCTCCGTCAGGCTTTCGCCCATTGTGGAAGATTCCTTACTGCTGCCTCCCGTAGGAGTATGGACCGTGTCTCAGTTCCATTCTGACTGGTCATCCTCTCAGACCAGTTACCCGTCATAGTCTTGGTAAGCTTTTACCTTACCAACTAACTGATAGGCCGCAGGCCCCTCTCACACCGATAAATCTTTACCCTTTCGGGACTATCCGGTATTAGCTCGATTTTCACCGAGTTATCCCTGAGTGTGAGGTAGGTTCCAACGTGTTACTCAGCCGTTCGCCGCTCCCTTCATAGTAGCCACCGTAATGGATAGTATGAAGGGCGCTCGACTTGCATGTATTAGGCGCACCGCTAGCGTTCACTCTGAGCCAGGATCAAACTCTTCAAGAAAATGAGTGTGAATCTTAGGTAACGATGGCCCCGGTATTCAACGGGGGCAGATGGTTACTGCGTCCTTACAAGTAAGGTACGGAAACTCTTCATTAGAAGGTTGATACCTAGACTAGTGTAAAACTAGTTTAGTTATAATGATTATTTTTTTGTGGACCGATAAAATAAACAAAATCGGTTTTTAAAGAATAGTTTAGGAGTTGTCTCAATGTAGTAAACTACAAAGAGTCAACAAGCTTTTCTACTACACGATGGTGTGAATGATCACGGTAGCCCCTCGGCGACAAATAAATTTGCACGCACACTTAAATACGTGAGAGGTAGAGCGTATCTTAACGATAAATTAAACGTGGTCAAGGGGTTTTTATGTTTATGATCAAAAAAGGTGAACCATGTTATTAAGCGGCATAGTCAAACATTGACAATATATTAGTAAAATTGTATAGTATTGTTACCATTTTACCAATTCCAGATCAAATGATTCTGCCGGTAAAACGGTACGAGTTGTTTGATCTTTAACATTTTTTGATACAAGGACGAACCAATGTACAAATTTACGATTACTACTTTGTTGATTTTTGTTTCTTTTATTTTTTGCAGTGTTGCCAATGTTCAAGGAGATATTGTTACAACAATGACAATACAGGGTGACGGAGACCATGTAGGCAGTGCCTCAGATCAATATTCATTTTCATCCCCCTCCTCACTCCAAATAGAATCTTACCAGTTCATGCTGGAAGAGGAAGAAAATCCATCTTACATATTGCCCACCATTATAGGTTTAAGTATATTGGTTATAATACTGTTCATCTTCTATTTTAGAAGAAGAAAAGGAAAGGAGACAGGAAATAGAGAGAAGGAAGGAGACATCCTTGAGCGAATTAAAACCGAAAACCCCTATCAGTCGCCCCACTCCTAAAGGCAACTTACATAACACCAAAGCCCAAAAAGGATAAAAATGAGACTACTCCGACAACGCGACTTGTTGTTTGCCATCGGAATGTTTACGATGTTTGCAACAAAAGATAGAGTCGACCCCGTAACCATCATCGCGGGGATGGCGGTTCTGGCAGGAGGGCTCTGTTATATGGACTACCTTCGCAATAAAAAGCGAATCAGTGTATCAGAAAAGAAAGAGAAGAGCTCTTAAAAAAAGCTCGTCAAACAACTCAACCTACTCGAGGCTGCATTCACGGCTTCGAGTTTTTTTATGGTTAAATTGGTGTCATAGTAAGTCTGCTAAATGTTATGGTGAGCTTGTCAAACTATTGACAAATACTTAATAATATTGTATATTTTAATAACCATTTTACCAATTCCAGGTCTTACGACTCTGCCGGTAAAACGGTACGAGTTGTTTGATCTTTCACAAATTTTAGAACGCAAGGACGACCAATGTCTAAGTTTACATCTGCCATCCTGTTAATTGTTGTTTGTTTTTCTTTTTGTAGCAACGTCATTGCTCAGGAGGAAAATTCTCAAAATGAAGGAATGATCTTCACTATTAACGGTGATGGGGATTATGATCCCCCATCAAGTCATTCATATGATCCTCCATCAAGTCATTCAATGGAAATAGATTGGCAATTCATTACGAATCAAAATCCAATCGAAGGAAACTTTCCAAACGATGATCTCAACGGAAAAAGTTTTGAATTCATCCTCGACAAGGACGGAGAAGAAACACCTATGATATCATGGGGCGATGTCGCAAATATTGTAGTCACAGTTGTAGTCATTATGGCCATCTGTATCATCGGCCTGTTCACACTCGCCGTGATATGCACTCCATGCTTGCTACTTCTGATTCTGTTGCATCTTAAAAAATGCAGAGAAGAAAGAATGAATCCAAAAGCCTGGAAAGGCTAACAGCTCACTCAACCCCGAAATACGAAAAGCCCCGTCGCTTGTCGTGTCGGGGTTTTTCTTTGTGATAAAAACACTTTATTGACACTAATAAAATTATGTTATAGATTACTCGACTGCTCCCCCGGTCAAAAAGCTTGACCACTTGGAGTGGCGTAAGTTGTTTGATCTTTTTTTATCTTAACCGCAAAGGACATTGCGATGAAATTCTCAAAATCGCCTCTCCAGAAAATAAAAGATGTAAAAGTAGAACTATTCCAGGCGTTTGACCCAAGCTTCTCGGAAACCGAGAAATGGTTCAGAATTCTTTTAGCAACTCTATGCATAATCCTATTAGCCATACCAGCTATACTGTGTGGCGTCCTGGCAATGATTGCACTAGGTGTGCTTATAAGTCTGCGAACCTTTAAAAGAGGTAAAAACAAAAAGACAACTTAAAACCCCGCCGCATTACACGATGCACAGGGGCTTTTTTAATATTCAGTTCACTGACTCCAAACCGCTAATTCATTACCATTTGGATCCATAAAATGAAACCTACGCCCACCCGGAAATTCAAATATTTCTTTTGTAATAGCTCCACCAGCATCTTTAACTTGCTGCAAGGTCTGCTCTAAATTATTACTGTATAAAATAACTAAGACGCCATCACTTGTTGGCTTTGTTTCACCAGTGCTATCAAATCCCCCATCAATACCTGCACCTGCAAAACTAATATAGGTTGGACCCCAATCGGTAAACTGCCAACCAAACACAGTGCTGTAAAACTTTTTGGTGACCTCTAAATCAGTTGCTGGTAATTCAATGTAATTAATAGTGTGATGAGTGTTCATAGAAAAATTATAACCTAAGTGGTAATAGCTGTATAATAAATATAATGAACAAGCTCACATTAAGCCCATCGCAAATAATACTGCTACTAGCAAATATTGTACCTATTTTAGGTGTATTGTTTTGGAATTGGGACCTGGCTAATATTCTATTATTATATTGGGCTGAAACAGCAATGATTGCCATAAGCGCACTCGTAAAAATTTTTAGCTATCCATCAGCATCTTATTCTTTTAATAAAAAGCCATTAAAAACTAAAAGTAAGATGGGGATATTCTTACTTAAGATACTATTTTGTTCTTTTTTATTATTGCATATGGGTGGCTTTATGGCTGCACATTTAGGATTTTTATTTGCAGTCTTATCAAGTAAAGAATATCTACCAACCGAGCTAAGTTTAGAGGTAATTTTAAACGCATTTCAAGCGCAAAGAATTGCATTATATAGCCTTTGTTTTAGTCATGCTTTTTCTTTAGTTTATAACTATTTTATAAAAGGAGAACGATATATTATAAAAGATGATAATTTTATGATAGCGCCCTATAAACGTATTATGCTGTTTCATATAACGCTTATTATAGGAGCTTGGATTATAGCAACTACAAAAAGCGGTGCACTAATGTTAACATTTTTTATAATGTTAAAAATATTAGTCGACTTAAGAAGTCACACAAAAGAACACAAACACTTGCATGCAAATAAAATATCCCTATAATTCCCTTACTTCAGTTATCTTCGATCGTCGTGGTCCTGGTCCGCCTAAGGCAGACTCCCCTCCACCTAGAGTACGAAATGACAAGATAGCGTAGACCTAAGGATTCCTCAATTTTACTACTTCTGGACATTGGTCATTGTGTATTGGTCATTATTATAAAATGACCAAGCCCCAATAAATCAATGACCAATTACCCTTAAATTTTATGCAAATTCCTTCCACCAAAGACCTAGTAATGGCAGCTTGCCACTTTGGTCACCCTAAACAAAAATGGCACCCTGGTATGAAAGGCTTTATCTACGGTACCCGTAAAGGGATCCACATTTTTGATGTTGAACAAACCCACAGCCACCTTACCGAAGTTGTAACCGAACTTAAAAAGTTACAAGAAACTGGTAAAGATATTTTATTTGTATCTACCAAGCAGCAAAGTACAGCGTTTATTGAAGAGCTTTGCGAAAGTCTAAAACAACCACATGTAACAAAAAAATGGATTCCAGGCCTACTAACAAACTGGGACACACTTAAGCAACGTATTAAATACTACAAAGAGTTAAAAGAAGGTTTTGCTACGGGTAGTATCGAAAAATACACCAAAAAAGAGCAAACCGCGCTACGTAAACAAATGATGAAGCTAGAAACAGCCCTAAGTGGTGTAGCCGAAATGCAAGGAGCGCCAGCTGCGGTATTCGTTATCGATGGTGTGCGTGATAATGTTGCTGTCAAAGAAGCAAATCGTCTTAAAATTCCAGTATATGGTATTTGCGATACAAACTGTGACCCTAGTGAGTTTACAGCGTTCATTCCTGCTAACGACGATGCCGTATCATCAATTGCATTAATCCTTAATACTATCAAGAAAAATTTAACGAGTTCATAAATATTGGACTAACTATTAATCTTATCTCTCAATTCCCCTTTTAAATTATGTCTGTATCAATCCAACAAATTCAATCACTTCGAGGCCGAACTGGCGTTTCTATGATGGCAGTAAAAAACGCACTAGAAGAAGCTAATGGTGACGAAGAAGCAGCATTAGAACTACTACGTAAGCGTGGTGAAGCTCAGTCTGCTAAAAAAGCTGACCGTGAACAAAGTGAAGGCCTAGTGTTTGCAGCTAGCAATGACGTTAAAGCTACTTTAGTATTTATTAAATGTGAAACAGACTTCGTTGCACGTGACGATGGTTTCCAAGAAATGGGTCAAAGCCTAGCTGACGCGCTATTAAGCAGCGAAGCTGAGTTTCAAGCAAAGTCAGAAGAAGTTATTCCTGCCGCAGTATTAAAGTTAGGTGAAAACATCACCGTTGGTGATAAGGTAGAGGTAGAAGCACCAGTAGTAGGTACGTACGTACACACTAATGGTAAAATTGGTGTAATTGTAGGTCTTGATGGTAGTGATAGCGATCATGCTAAAGACGCTGCTATGCACGCTGCAGCAATGAACCCTGCTGTTATTAGCCCAGACGATGTAACAGAGGAACTTGTAACAAAAGAGAAAGAAATTTGGACAGAGCAATTGAGCGCTGAAGGTAAGCCAGCTGAGATTATGGGAAAAATTATGATTGGTAAAGAAAAGAAATTCCGTGAAGAATCAGCTCTTATTGCTCAAGCTTTTGTTAAAGATCCAGAAACAACCGTTGGCGACTACGTTGGTGCAAACGTTACTGCCTACGAGCGTTTAGCTGTTTAAATATTAAATATCATAAAACCGCTTTTCTTTAATAAGAAGGCGGTTTTTTATTTATAAATTATTTACTTACCTCGTGCAGCCGCTCGTTCACGCGCTTGTTTTCTTCTAGAAATTTTTCGCTGACGCGCTGTTTGAACGCCTGGATGTTTTTGCGTAGTCTCTAACTTACTAGCGTTAGCAAGAGGCTGAGGTAACTGGTCAAAGCTTCCTTTGTAATCTGGAAAACGATGTTGTAAAACTTTTAAACGCAGTGCTCGCATTTGGTCGATACCAATACAATTCAGTAAGTAAGCATCTGGATGTGTCTCTTTAGTAACATTGGCAGGAGTAGTGTATCTGTCATTAGAGGAGGCTTGCCTAGGGTAATAAACAGGTAAAACGCTACTTGTAATACAAACCGCTTGTTTAGTGCCACTCAAAACCCCAATGCCAGTAGACTCACCTTTAAACTGGCAAGTGTGGCTAAACAGCTTAGGATTAATTTTAAACGAGAGCGTTTGAACCATATGACTCTTACCATTAATAGCAATTTCTTTCTCAAGTAGAATTGGCTTACCATTAATTTTATAAACCTGATCACCAACACCAACAAGTTCAACCTCATAGTTAGGAAGTGTAGCATTGGTAATAGTACTAGGAGCTAAACGAACCATTGGGAATGAACCCTTGTGATTTTTGGGGGTCGTAACATTATTGACAGATAAAAAATTAAGATCGTACGTACCATCGGTAAATGATGGAGCATCAATGTGGCCATTATGTGCATGATTATTAACAGCGAAACCTCTGACGTCTCCATGTTGAAATTGAAACGAAAGGTAGGCAGCAGAAAATTCGCTGACAATACCATTAATACGTTTGTTTGTTGCAATAGGCTCAGGAAATCCTACAGGTAATGCTCTGCCAAGTTTTTGCACTTCTTGCCGAGTATGCTGTTGTCGCTTTGCCAAAAAGGCATCTAAAACACCAGATGATCGCTGGTGTTCTAATGTCGAAAAATAAGCCCAGCCATCATCTTTAATGTACATTAAGCCGTTAACAATATTTTCTGGCATAGGTTTAGAGCTATCAACAACTTCACAATCAACAAAGTCTGCATCAATAATACGTTGGAGACCATTTAAAGTTTTAAATTCTGGTTGTACAAAACGTTTCATTTTTGGCAGTTCTTTTTGCCCAGGCATCGGTTCTTGAGCAGAAGCATCTGCATTAGCAAAAGCAAGCAAGGCAGCACATAAACTTACCCGTAACCAAGTTTGCAAAGAGGACAAACGCTTTTTTTGCACATTAGTATTAACATCAACACTTTCAGGATTTCTCTGCCCTTCAATGCATTCGCCTATAGCTGGCTGATAATAATTTTTCATAAAGAAGGTAATTTAACATTTTCTACAAAAAAAGCAAGTGTAGAGCAGTAGAAAAAAGACAACAATGCTATACTGATAGTCTATGACTTACACGCCAGAAGAAAAAATGAGCTACCTCAAAAATTTACCAAAAAAATATTGGTCAGCCGGTGTCCTTATTTTTAATAATCAACAAGAGATACTATTAGTAAAAGACAATCAGGGCCGCTGGAACACGCCAGGTGGCGCTGGTGATAAAGGTGAGTCCATACACCAAACTGCCTTGCGTGAAATGGAGGAGGAAATTGGGGTTATAGTACCTATTAAGCAATTACTTATTATTGATGACCAAATAAAAATGATTAAAGACTACAAAGCTGAAAGTTGGCAAACCATTTGGCTGTGCGAAACTATTGCAGCAGAGCAAATAAATAATATTAAATTACAAGTAGGTGAAATAGAAGACTACGGCTTTTTTACTTGGGAAGAAGGGCTTAATAAACTAGAACCAAGAATAAAAAAACGACTAAATAACATTACGCCTGGCAAATGGGGGTTTATGTATTTAGTAAATGGAGAAAGCTTAACATAGTCAGCTTTACAAGCCTTTACTTTTTTTCTACATTTTCAACTTTCTAAAGGCTTGTTAGCCAAATACATCACCTACCATATCCTCTACCGACTCCCCTGCTTCACTATTAACAATACTATCAACGCGTGAAGGTGGCGGTGAAGCAACTGGCTCTGGAGGTGGAGGCGGGGCAGCAACAGCTTCAATAACGCATTCTATTTTTAAACTCTTGCCAAGTTTTGTAAGTAGCCCTTCTTCCACCTGGCGCGAAATACTAGCTGGTACTACTTGCTGTTTGTGGTAATCAGAATTAAAAGCTAATGTTAGTGTTTCACCATCAATAGCCTTAAGTGCAGCGGTTTTAAGTGACATACGCGCAGAAGCTTTATCAAGACTCGCGATAACTTCTGGCCAAACTTGAATCACATCAGCCAATCTCATAGCGCCATCACTAGCGGTGGCAGGTTTAACCTCTGGGACATCTTCATGCTCACTAGCTTCTAGTACTGCAGCTACTTCTTCACTTTCTGTCTCCTCTGCTGGTGCGGCTGCAGCAACTTTTTCAACTACCGGAGCAGGCTGAACAACCTTTTCTTCCTCTTCTTCCTTTTCTACCTTTTTAACAGTTTGTTGAGCCGGTACAACCCCTGAATCTGACGACAATAATGCCGATTCCAGCACCATCCCCGGCATAGGAACATTGCGCATTAATGGCAGTGATTCGAGTAATTTCTTCATTATTGAACTAATTTTTTGTACATCTAGTTGGGCTTGCACATTCTCATACAATTTACTGCGTAACCCTGTAAGCAATTGGCGTGTTAATGTTTCAAACGAAGTACCACTCAGTTCAGCATTTTTAAGGGTATCAACAATCACTTCGTAACTGTCTTCTAACAAAGCGCTAATCATTGTTTGTAAAGAGCCAGCGGTCATACCACCAGTGTGTTTTGCCACGGTATCATCATCAATAGTATCGATTGTTTGCAATTGGTCTAATAGCGAAATAGCATCACGCATTCCTCCACGGCTATATTGCGAAATAGCCTTAAGTCCTTCTGATGTAACGTTAATCCCCTCTTTATCAGCAATAAATTGTAGCCTACTTGTAATATCTTGCTGTGTATGCCTGTTAAACGGCAACCGAATACAGCGGCTCTGGATAGTCTCTGGAACTTTATGTAGTTCTGTCGTTGCTAAAATAAAGTAAGCGTAAGGTGGTGGTTCTTCTAATGTTTTAAGCAGTGCATTAAACGCGCCCTTACTAAGCATGTGTACCTCATCGATAATATAGACTTTTGCCTTAGCTACATTGGGTGAAAACTGAATCTTATCAATCAAGTCACGAATATTATCGACCCCTGTATTACTCGCAGCATCAATTTCAATAAGGTCAACAAAGCTGCCATCGCTTACTGCTGTCCAAATTTGATCTTTAAGAGCTTTATCATCAATACCGCTCGTTAAAATATGTTTCGCCAAAATACGTGCACACGAGGTCTTACCGGTACCTCGACTCCCTGCAAATAAATATGCATGGCTTACTTTATCTTCTTTTACAGCATTTTTAAGGACTTCTATAGTTGTAGCCAATCCAGAGACGTCATCAAAATCTTGTGGGCGGTAATCGTGGTATAAAGACATGAACAGAGTATAAAGTAGAAAAGGAAGAAGAGGAAGAAGAGGTTCTAAAACCCCTTTCTTCTCTTTCTACTTCTTCTACATTTTCTACTTATTATTAGCTATACTACCCGCATGTCTTTTGATCCCGTTAATCCCAAGCAATCATTCCCCGAGCTAGAAGAAGGTATTTTACAATACTGGAAAGAGTACGACGTCTTTAGAAGGTCTGTAAGGCAGCGGCCAGAAGAAAATGCTTATAGTTTTTACGATGGACCCCCATTTATTACAGGTAAACCCCATTACGGCTCGCTGCTTAGTAGTATTTTAAAAGATGTAGTGCCACGCTACCAAACGATGCGCGGTAAACGTGTAGAACGCAGGTGGGGATGGGATTGCCACGGACTGCCCATCGAACAAAAAGTACAAGCAAAACTAGGACTAGAAAGTAATGATGATATTGAAAAAGTAGGCGTCGATCGCTTTATAGAAGAATGCTATAGCTATACACAAGAAACTTCGGCAGATTGGGAGTGGTATATTGATAAAATTGGCCGTTGGGTAGATTTTCACGGTAGCTACAAAACCCAGGACAGTAACTACATGGAAAGTGTAATGTGGGTGTTTTCCCAGATGCACAAAAAAGGCCTTATTTATAAAGGCAGACGCGTAAGTTGGTATAGCTGGAAACTTAGTACACCTATTTCCAATTTCGAAATTGCCATGGATGACAGTTACGAAAGCATTAGTGAAACTGCAGTAACCATCGCCTTCCCTATTACAAGTGACAACGAATATAAAGGCGCTCAATTACTAGCCTGGACAACAACCCCATGGACCTTACCAATGCATATGGCAATCGCCGTTAATCAAGATGTTAGCTACGCCCTTGTACAACACAAAAGCAATAAATACCTAGTGGCAGAGGCAAGAGTAGAACATGTATTTAAAGGCATGGAAGTCGAAGTCATAAAAACTTTATCAGGCAAAGAGTTAGTAGACTCTACCTATAAACCACCATTTAGTTTTTATGTAGGCAAAGTAGATGCAGAAAAAAATCATAAGGTATATCATGCAGATTTTGTAAGCGACAGCGATGGTACCGGTATTGCCCACGAGGCTCCTGAGTTTGGTGACGTAGACTTTGAATTAGCAAAGACAGAAGGAATCTATATCTCAGAAGCACTTGATAGAGCAGGTTTATATACTAGTCAAGTACCAGATTATAAAGGACGTCTTTACAGCAACTGCATCGAAGATATTTGTGAACGTCTAAAAAATGAAGGCACACTCTTTAAAAAAGAAAGCATTACGCACCGTATCCCTTTTTGCCCTCGTAGTGGCACACCGCTTATCCAAAAAGCACAGTCTAGCTGGTTTATAGATATTAAAAGTATTAAATCTAAATTATTTGAAAAAAACGAAGATATTTACTGGTTCCCAGAACACTTTAAACATGGACGATTCCAAAAATCGATTGAATCTGCTCCCGACTGGAGTATTTCCCGAACCCGTTATTGGGGAACACCAATGCCCGTGTGGGAGAACCAGACTACCGGTGAACACGTTGTCATCTCATCACGTGATGAGCTTATGAAACTTGTTCCCGATCGTTTTACAAAAATAAGTATTGTCCGCCATGGAGAAAGCGAGAATAACATTAAGCATATTTTGGAAACAAAGCTTCCAGGTTCAAGCTTAACAGACACTGGCAAAAAGCAGGCAGAACAACGTAGTAGCGACTTAAAAAACGACATAACAAGTGTGCAAGCTATTTACAGCTCACCGTTTGATCGCACGCGTCAAACTGCTGAAATTATCAGTCAAAATTTAGACATAGATGTAATAGTAGATGAAAGAATTCGTGAAATTGAAGCTAATGAACATGATGGTAAGCATTACGAGCTAACGCCAGAGATTATGCGCGAGAAATACAAAACTCGTCGTCCAGAATCATTTTTATGGAAACCTGGCATGGAAACCTGGGAGCAAATTCAAACACGCCTAGAAAGCTTTATGGGCGACACACTACCTAAACATAAAGGGCAACATATTATTGTAACGACACATGCAAACCCATTTAGAATATTCGAGCACATGTTTACCGGTAAGGACCCATACAGCGCTTCTTTGCGGAGTATTAAAAACTGCCAACGCGACGTTTACTACTGGGACCACGAGCGCAATCAACCATTCGATTTACATAAAGACGTACTAGATACCTTAACGTGGACAAACGACAAAGGTGAGGTTTACAAACGTATTCCTGAGGTGCTTGATTGCTGGATGGAAAGCGCCAGTATGCCATGGGCACAAGACCACTACCCGTTTGAAAACAAAGAACTACAAGAGCGTAAATTTCCATCAGACTTTATTGTAGAATACACGGGCCAAATTCGGGCTTGGTTCTATGTAATGCATGTACTTGCGGTAGCTCTTAACGACAGTCCATCGTTTAAAAACGTTGTTGTAACCGGTGTTGTAAACGGTACCGATGGCCGTAAAATGAGTAAAAGCTACGGTAACTACCCAGATCCTAAAACAACTATCGAAAAATATGGTGCCGATGCCTTGCGGTTTTACATGCTTAGTACCCCACTCGTAAAAGGGGGTGATACTAGTTTTAATGAGCAAGGAATTGACGAAGCGCTAAAACGAATTTTATTACCATTCTGGAATACCTATAGCTTCTTTGTAACATACGCTAACGCAGCCAATTTCACTCCAATTGATAACCGCAATCCTAGTGATCATCCACTTGATAAATGGATTACAAGTGAGCTGCAAGACTTAGTAAACAGAATGACAAACGGATTTGAGCGCTATGACCTTTCTGCAACCTGTAGCGAGCTTGATGACACTATCGACGCCCTAACCAACTGGTATGTACGTCTTTCACGTAAGCGTTTTGCCGGCAAAGAAGGTGATCAAGAACGCGACGAAGCTTTAAACACTCTCTACAATGTACTATTAACCATGTGCCAAATGCTTGCACCTATCTGTCCATTTATTAGTGAGAGCATTTACTTGAATTTAACAAATAGTGATGGTGCCAGTGTGCATTTAACAGATTGGCCAGCAGCAAAAGAATTAAATAATATAGAAACACAAGAACTAGCTAAAACACGTCTGCTACGCCTAGCGGTTTCACTTGGAATGTCACTACGTGGCGAACATAAAATGAAAATTCGCCAACCATTAGCCAGTGCCACCATTGCTATATCGAATAATGATATTACGTTAAATGATGATGACCTAGAACTTCTGCGCAACGAACTAAACGTAAAAGACATTCACCTATTAACAGATAGCGGAGATTTAGCAGAGGTGTTTGTACAAGTTGATGCCAGACAAGTCGGAAAACGTCTTGGGCCAAAAGTTCAACAAATTATTAAAGCTGGTAAAGCTGGGCAATTTACCCAGCATGAAGACGGTACTATAAGTATTGAAGATGAAACCTTTAGTGAGGAAGAAGCAAAAATTGTCTACCGTGGTAAAGAAGGTAAGCCGGTAGCTGCAGACCGTGGAGTGGTTATCCATCTAGAACTAGAACTAAACCAGGAGCTTAAAAACGAAGGAATGGCTCGCGATATTATCCGTAGTATTCAAAGCACGCGTAAGGAAAGTGGGCTACATTTTACTGATGTTATTACACTACAAATAACCGGTGCAGATGATATTTTAAGTAACCAAAAAGAGCTTATTTTAAACGAGACCAATGCTGTATGGGAGGAAAATAGCGGTGAGCAATACGAGTTAACATTAGGGGAGCAGGTATTATCAATTCAGTTCCAAAAAAGGTAGCAGAGCAGTGTCACCCTGAGCTTGCCGTAGGGTGACAAGTGACATGGTTCGGCAAGCTCACCACGACACTTATGTCTTCATTATTATTTTATCTTTCCCTCTCGGCCTTACTCTCTACTACATCACTATTGATTGTACTTTATAGAGTTAGCCCGTTTCTTTCGCCTTGGCCAGCAATTCCTGCGTTTTTTATTACACTATTTTTAAGTATTGGTTCCGTTTCAACCTTACTGCTGTATTTACTATGGACCCACATTCCCCATCTAGGGTGGGACATGGGAACCTTAACAAGACATAGCTTTAGGCAAGGACTCCTTATTGCCAGCACTGCATGTCTACTGCTTATCTTCCATTTACTTGGCTTTATTAACTGGATTATTGTGCTATTAATTGTGCTAATTGTAGTGCTAATAGAGCTTGCAATGCATTGATTAAAAGGTAGAAAAAGAAGAAAGAGAAGAAAAAGCCCAAGTATTTCTACATCTTCTACTTTTTCTTCCTCTTCTACCTTTACATGCGCTATACTCTCCCCATGAACGATATCCTTCCTCGCATTAACGCTACAACCAACCTAGAAGAACTAAATGCTTTAGAACAAGAGCTATTTGGCCGTAAAGAAGGAACTTTAACATTAGCCCTTAAAGAAATTGGCCAACTACCACCAGAGCAACGTAAAGATAAGGCCATAGAGTTAAATAAAATTAAAAAAGAAGCAGAGCAAGCAATTGCAGATAAACAAAAAACGTTAGCGACTCCATCTGCAGATACATTAACAAGTACCGAACAGTTAGATGTAACCATTCCTTACCCCGCACCAGAGACCGGGCACTTGCACTTAATTCCAGAATTTATTACACAGATAGAAGAAGTGTTCGGACGTTTAGGATTCGAGGTAGCTACTGGGCCAGAAATCGATAGTGAAGATTTCTGTTTTAACTTTTTAAATATTCCAGAAACACACGCAGCACGCGATGCACAAGATACATTTAATATTGAGCACACAAATGAAAAACTTGTTCTAAGACCACACACATCTAATGTGCAAGTACGTTTCATGCAAAATAACACTCCCCCATTTGCTGTGGTAGCACCTGGCAAAGTGTACCGTAAAGAAAGCGATGCTACCCACAGCCCAATGTTCCACCAGTTTGAAGCCATGATGATAGGCGAAGACATTAGCCTGGCAAACCTTAAAGCAATTTTGATTACTGCGTTGCAAGAACTTATTGGCCGCGAGGTAGAATTCCGCTTCCGTCCTGGCTACTTCCCTTTTGTAGAACCGGGTCTAGAACTAGATATGATGTGGCAAGGAAACCTAGAAGACAGCCGCGAAGGTATGTGGCTAGAAATGGGAGGCTGCGGCATGATGCATGAAAACGTATTAAAAGCAGGTGGTGTTGATACCACTAAATTCCAAGGCTTTGCCTTAGGTTTTGGTATTGAGCGCTTAATTATGATCAAGCATCAAATTCCTGACCTCCGCAGTTTTTACACAGGAGACCTGCGATTCTTAGAGCAGTTTTAATTGATTTAAGAAAGAAAAATGGTAGGATAAAGAACTATGTATCATTATTTAGATGAAGAAAATCCAATCGATAGCCAAGAGGCTGAAATAGAACGAAAGCTAACAGATAGTGAGTTATTAGTATTAAGATATATCGGCGCAGGTAGACCTATCGAACAACGAAGTGTTGTTGGAGATTTAGAACATGAATTTCAAGCGGAAAATAAAAATGAAGGATTAGAATATTTACACTCTGAAATAAGAATAATTATTAAAGATTTAGTACAGCTTGAACTTATTAAAGAAAAAAAACCAGATGGCCATAATAAGTATAGAAATGCAAAACTTGCAATCACCGAAAATGGCACATTAACATTGGAAAATAATGGAGTAGTAATGCGAGTGGCAACAATAAAATCAAGCCCAATAGAAGAGCGACGATACGCAATACTTCAAATACTTGAAAAAAGTGGAGATTTAAGTACGACAGATATTTTTATGCAATCACAAGAGTTGAATGTCATCATGACAAAATCTCAACTAAGCGCTTTGTTAAGGTCTTTATTAGGCAAAGATATTATAACTAGCTCTGGAAGTGGAAAGAGCAGGCGTTATAATGGCAGTCAGAAAATAACCAAGGCTTTAGAGGATACAAGAAAAATTGTAGAAAAAACTACTCAAATGTAATAATTTCCTCGCGTTCTGGAACCACAATTTCTAGATCTGGATGTGCTTCTTGCAGGCGTGCGGCAAAAATATCTTGAGTCTCTGCTTCTCCATGGACCAAAATTAGTTTTTTAAGGCCTTTAACAGCGCCGACAAACTCATCTAGGTCATCCATATCGGCATGGCCACTATAGGCGTTAATATAACTAGTAGAAGCTTTTTTAGGATAAAATTGATCAAAGATCTTAACTTCTTTCACCTCATCATCAATTACTTTACGTCCAAGCGTATGTTCAGCCATGTAACCTACCGCTACTACATGATTACGTTCATCTGCTAGGCAGTTACGTAAATGGTGACGGATACGCCCAGCTTCACACATACCACTACCAGCCATAATAATCATTGGACCCGGCTTATTGTTAAGCGCCTTACTTTCATCTACTGAAGCAGTGTATTCAATAAGCGAGAATTGAAACGGATTATGAGCATTAGCTAAGAAATTATCGTACATTTCTTTATCATACGTTTCTGGATGACGTTGAAACACTTCTGTTACTTTAGTAGCCAGTGGACTATCAATAAACATTGGTACTGCTGGAATTTCTTTAGCATCCCAAAGCATGTGCAAGTCGTACACAATTTCTTGCGTACGTTCGAGTGAAAATGCAGGAATTAAAACCTTACCACCGCGCTTAGCGGTTTCATTAATAGCATCACGTAGTGTATGGCGTGCTGTTGTAATATCTTCATGTCTACGGTTACCATATGTGCTTTCACAAATTAAAACATCAACGGGTTCCATTGGTTCAGGGTCGCGAATAATAGGCAACATGCTACGGCCAACATCTCCGCTAAACCCAACTCTTGTTGTTTTTCCATTTTCAGTAATTTCTAGCACAACCATAGCAGAGCCTACAATGTGGCCTGCTTCAATAAATTTAGCTCTAACGCCATCAGTTACCTGGAACCATTCATGGTAATTGTGACCATCAAATAACTCCATACAACCAGCTGCATCTTCCTGAGTATACAAAGGTCCATCGGTTTTAATCATGCTTTTTGCTAATTTTTTCTTATGGTATTCTTCATCTTTTTCTTGAATATAACCACTATCTGCAAGCATTACTTCACATAAATCTTCTGTAGCATACGTGCTATGAACTGCGCCTTTAAAACCACGTTTCCAAAGTAGTGGGATGCGTCCAGCATGGTCTGCATGGGCGTGACTTAAAACCATTGCGTCGATTTTAGTTGGGTCAAACGTCAATTCATGGTTTTTAACGTAAGACTCTTGGCGGCGACCTTGAAATAAGCCGCAATCTAAAAGAATGCGCTTACCATTAGCTTGAATTTCGTGGCAGGTGCCCGTAACTTCGCGTGCTGCGCCATGTGGAATAATAATCATAAGTTTGTGTGTTTAAACAGGTATACTACTATTATAGCGCAAAAACATATTTATTGATACGGAAGATATTGTAAAATTACGATAAAACAGAAAGCTCCATAAATGCCTGTTGTAATTCCTTAACTTTAACGCTATCCCCTGCTTGTTGAGCTTCTAAAAGCTGCGCAGTAATAAGTTGCTGTTCTGTTCGTATATATTCACGACTACAAGCTTCAATATGCTTAGCAATTTCTTTTTTAGCTAACTCATCATTCCATTCCAGCATGCCATAATGCTCTAAATAAAGCTCAATAATAGAGAAGCGTTCTTGGTGGTCTGTAGGAAGATCAAGCTGTGTAATTTTTTGATCAATTTTTGTATTCAATAAATTAAAAGTAACATCATTAAAATCATTATTTTTAAATTGAAATTCGGTTAATGTTTGCCTGGCCGAAGGGTAAAAACAAAGTAATGTTAACGCAATTTCTGTTTTGGTAATTTCGTCTTCTTTGTGGACAGGGGCAAGATCGACCTTTCCCCTGTTAGGGGCAGCAATACGCTGCTGAGCAACAGCAGTTGCTTGAACTTTGGCAAAGTCTTGCTGCAAAGCAAGCTCGGTAGTATGGAGTAATGTGGCCAATTGTTGTAAGTAGTGCTGTTGCTGTACCGAGCTAGGCAATGCCTGTATAAGCGGAAGTAGGCCACCAAGGACATTCTGTTTCACCTCTATATTACTCATATCAAACCCCTGTAGTTTTGCGAACTGGGCATCCAAATAAAGCGGATGTTCTTGTACTAATAAGTTGTTCAATACGTCTTCTCCTTCTAGCAACATGTCAGCTGGGTCTTTTTGGGCAAAATGTAGCTGGCGGACAGTAAGTCCTAAACGGCTACATAAATCATAACCACGTTTAGCAGCTTGTTGCCCTGCATCGTCACTATCAAATGCTAGCACTACTGTATCGCAAAGGCGTTTTAGTAATTTTACATGCTGATCTGTAAGCGCTGTGCCACAAGTACCAACAACATTAGCAATCCCAACTTGGTGGCAAGCTAGTACATCTGTATAGCCTTCTACAATAATAGCGGACCCACTACTACGCATGGCAT
>CAYSVN010000022.1:0-16607 GCA_964434585.1 uncultured Candidatus Peribacteria bacterium
AAATACTGTACCATGAACCCCAATGTATGAATAAACCTACTATTTGTGTTGTTGGCCTGGGGTACGTTGGTTTGCCGCTAGCACATGCTTTTGCCAAAAAAGGTTTTATGGTATCTGGGTACGATGTAAACCAAGAACGTATAGAGCAACTGCATAACAACATCGATGTTACCGATGAACTTACATCTGGGCAATTAGCTGAGGTTTCTATCGAGTTTTCAACAGATGCTGTATGCATGTCTGATGCAGATGTTATTATTGTAGCCCTGCCAACACCAATTGATGATGAAAAAAACCCTGATCTTTTTATTCTTAAAAAAGCATCTGAGACTATTGGTGCAAACCTAAAAATGGGTTCAGTGGTGGTGTATGAATCTACAGTCTACCCTGGTGTTACCGAAGACATTTGTGGCCCTATTTTAGAGGGGCACTCTGGCATGGTATCAGGTAAGGATTTTTTTCTTGGCTACAGCCCAGAACGTATTAACCCTGGTGATAAAGTACACACCGTTACCCAAATTATTAAAATAGTTGCTGGGCAAAACCAAGAAGTTACTAACCAGTTATGTGAGCTGTATGGAAGTATTGTAGAAGCTGGTATACACCGTGCACCAAATATTAAGACAGCAGAAATGGGCAAGGCAATTGAAAATGCCCAACGCGACTTAAATATTGCCTACGTTAATGAAATTGCTGTTCTTTGCCATGCTATTGGTATTAACTCGCATGAGGTGCTTGAAGCCGCTGGTACAAAATGGAACTTTTTACCCTTTAAACCAGGCTTAGTAGGTGGGCACTGTATTGGGGTAGATCCTTACTATTTAGTAGAATTAGCTAATCAGTTAGGAGTGAAAACCCATGTTGTTTCTGCAGGAAGGGATGTTAATGAGAGTATGCCAGACGTAGTAGCGCACCAAGTATTTTCTAAATTACATGTCCCCACAAACGAAAGCTCTGTGTTGGTAATGGGTTTAACCTTTAAAGAAAATGTTCCAGACCAGCGCAATAGTAAATCTATTGATGTCGTGGAGGCACTAGCCTCTGCTGGTTGCAGTGTTGCTGTACATGATCCACATGTTAACGATGCTACTATAGCTAGCTTAAACCTTACAAAGGGCGAACTTGGAGACAAAAAGTACGATGCAATTTTACTACTTGTTAGCCATGATGAGTATGTAAACATCAGTACTGATGACTTTAAAAATTCCTTAACACAAAAAGGTATATTTTATGATCTTAAGGCAACATTTAAAAATGAGGATTGGACTGGTGTGACATACTTAAGCCTTTAAGTGTTTGCCCCATGGCATTTTTTGTACTTTTTACCAGAACCACAAGGACAAGTGTCATTACGGCCAACCTTTACTGTTTTTTGCAGCGCTTGTTTTGTTGAATTCTGACGAGCAACGCCACTGTAGCCTGCACCTGTTTCTTCTAACTCTTTATTAATTTCACTTTCGTTAGTTTGCATTGCTGCTTGGTCGTTTTTTGGCTGCAAGTTCTCTAGTGTCATAAACTGCGTAAAGTCTAACTTAAACAAACTACGAATAATGGTAGTATCAATAGTAGCTAGTAGTTGTTGAAACCGCTGGAATCCTTGGTCTTGGTATTCAATTTTAGGATCTTTTTGGGCATAACCTGCAAAAGCTACCTGTTCTTTAAGGTATGTCATGTCATCTATATGTTCCATCCAATGCATGTCTATAGACTGTAAACTTACAAGTTGTTCTGCTCTATTGGATACAACTGGTTCAAACTTATCACACTTAGCTTGGTACCAAGCTGTAATAGTACTTACAAGGCTTGACTGTAACGCTGTTGGATCGATTTGTTCGCGTAGTTTTTGTGGGTCAAATTGTAACTGAGGCGAAAGAGCAGATAATGATTCGCTAATTTCTTCTGTATTCCAGAATTCACTATCTTCACTGTTGGCATGTACGTTCGTTAAATGTTCTATTTCTTTAGCAATAGACTCTAAAATTTCATCGTGCAATACACCTGGACCATCTACTGTTTCTTCAGAACTCCAATTAGCAATTTTTTCTAAAATTTGCTGGCGGCGGCTGTACATAATTTCACGATGTTTATTCATCACATCATCGTATTGCACAACGTGTTTACGAACGTCAAAGTTACGGCCTTCTACGCGTTTTTGAGCACTTTCGATGCTACGGCTTACAATAATATTTTCAATCGGCATATCTTCTGGCACATTTAGCCGATCCATAATAGATTTCATTTTATCTCCACCAAAAAGCCTCATTAAATCGTCTTCCATACTTACAAAGAACTGAGTTTCTCCTAAATCTCCTTGTCGACCGGCACGTCCACGTAGCTGGTTATCAATACGGCGAGATTCATGACGTTCTGTTCCTAAAATACACAGTCCGCCAAGATCTTCTACCCCTTCACCAAGTTTAATATCGGTTCCACGTCCAGCCATGTTAGTTGCAATTGTTACCGATCCGCGTTGACCAGCACCTGCAACAATTTCTGCTTCTGCTTCATGCTGTTTAGCATTAAGAATGTTGTGGGATACACCTTCATTTTTAAGAGCTGCCGAGAGTAGTTCTGATTTTTCAATAGAGGTTGTTCCAATAAGAACTGGTTGTCCCTTGGCATGTTTTTCTTTCGCAATTTTTGCAACCGCTAAAAATTTACCATTACGTGTTTTGTAGATGCTATCTGCTTTATCCTTCCTTTGAATAGGACGATTTGTTGGAATAACAACTGTATTAAGACTGTAAATAGTACGGAACTCTTCTTCTTCTGTAATAGCTGTACCCGTCATTCCGGCTAGTTTATCGTATAACCTAAACAAGTTTTGGAACGTGATTGTTGCAAATGTTTTACTTTCGCGTTGCACAGTCACACCTTCTTTTGCTTCAATAGCTTGGTGTAAACCTCGGCCAAAACGGCGCCCAGGCATAAGGCGACCAGTAAATTCATCTACAATAATTACCTCGCCATCTTTTACAACGTAGTCAACATCGCGAATGTAAACTGCCTGCGCCCTAAGTGCTTGTTCTATGTGGTGGACTTCGTTAAATCCTTTATCGGTATAAATATTACTTACACCCAGTAGTTCTTCCATTTTAGTAATACCATCTTCTGTTAACGTGGTTACACGTTGTTTTTCATCAATATTAAAGTGAACATCCTCCTCTAAATTTTTAACAACCTGTGTGTACTCCATGTATTTTTGCGTGCTATCACTACCTGGCTGGCTAATAATAAGTGGTGTACGAGCTTCATCAATTAAAATGGAGTCTACTTCATCAACAATAGCGTAGTGTAAACCATGTGGCTCGCCTTCCCTATCTCCACGTTGTACTTGTTGGTCTAAGCTTTGTGCCATGTTATCGCGCAGGTAATCAAACCCAAACTCATTATTAGTTCCGTAAGTAACATCGCATCCGTAAGCTTTTTTGCGACCTTCATTATCAATGCCATGTACAACTGAGCCTACCGTTAAGCCAAGTGCGGTATATAGCATTCCCATCCATTGCGCATCACGTGCTGCTAGGTAATCGTTAACAGTAATAACGTGCACACCCTTACCCACTAAAGCGTTTAAATATACTGGCATGGTACAACTAAGTGTTTTACCTTCACCGGTTTTCATTTCGGCAATACCACCTTGGTGTAGCACAATTCCTCCAATAATTTGCACGTCGTATGGAACCATATCCCAGGTTCGGGTTTCTTTACCAATGTTCATACTTTCACCTTGCAGTAGCTCACAAGCGCGGCAAACTAAACCAAAAGCTTCTGGTAAAATATCATCGGTTGATTCACCTTTTTTAAGACGCTCCTTCAGTTTTTGCGTTTCTTTTGGTAAGTCTTCTTTTGTTAAAGGCTTAAAAGCATCTGATTTCTGTGCAGCACGAACTTGTTGCACAAGTGGCTGTAGTTTTTTAAGATGTTTTTCGTTTGGGTCTCCAAGGAGTTTGTTTATAGTGTTAAGCATAGTCTTGTAATCACGTACGTAAATAGTGTACGATGTAGTACTTAGTATACAGTATTTCTTGTCTCTTTTGAATTGAATGTCGAAATCTCGAAGACTATTATCGGCTTTCGAAATATATGATAATGTTGTCGATAGTGTTGTTAGTAATGGGGTAGCAAAATTTAGTCCAGAATTTGAAGCGTCCATAAGTGTCACTAAGATGGATGACGAGCATGTTTTAGCACCTAAGGACGAAGTTATTATTAGTGCTACTCGTGAATCACTTTTTTCAAACTTTCACCAGCTGCGGCAGGTATTTTGTGCAAGTCTTCCAGCTGTTGTAGAATCTGCAAGGCATAAAAGAGGTATGATGCTTGATTTATTTGAAGATAAAAAACAAATATATCAATGGCATAAAGAAAAAATTGAACATTTAAACCAAAAAGTTGAAAAGGTAAATTGGGGAGGTGTTATAAACAATGCTGAGTTTCCAACCCAGCTTGGTACTGCTATGAGTTGGGTTCAAAAACGCTTTAAGCAACTATACTTATTACCAACTAACAGTAGTTTAAGTAGTACTTTATACTTAAAGGAAGCTTTAAGGACTAGTATTGTAGAAGATTATCAAAGACTACTTATTTTAAATACTATTCCCAGAATTATTGCAGGCACAGCAAGCGAACATAGTACAGAAGACTGTAATACCAAAGAGAGTGATGGCCTTTCAGATTATGGTCCAAAATTTAACTTTGGCTTAGATTTTGATGATGGATTCCCTACGTAAGCAGCGCCAAAATTGGACTAATAATACTATTCATCCACCAGCTTAAAATTGGAATATTTAATGAGAATTCTCCAATTAAAATTGCAATAAGAATATACGGACCATACTGTAAATACTGGTTATATTGTTGGTACATACTGTCTGGCACAATCAGGCCAATAATTTTACTTCCGTCTAATGGTGCTACCGGCAGTAGATTAAATGCCATAAGGCTAATATTTACTATAAAGAAAATTTGCAGGAATGAACCTAGTAGCAAGCCTCCACCCATGCCTGTAAGCAACTTTGTAATAATAACGGTAAATATTGCTAGTACTAAATTGCTAAAAGGACCTGCTAGGGCAACGAGTGCCATGTCCCTTTTTGGCTGACCTAAATTATAAGGATTCACCGGCACAGGCTTGGCCCAACCAATAAAAATTCCACTCATGGAAGAAAGAATCATAAACACTGTTCCCACTGGGTCTAAGTGGGCTAATGGATTTAACGTTAACCGACCTTGCATGGCAGCAGTATCATCCCCTAATAGGTATGCGCTATACGCATGTGCCCATTCGTGGACAGAAAGGGAGATAAGTAACGCGATGATAACAAGAGGTAATTGGTCGAACATGATGGCAGTATAACAGAAATGGAATTTACTGTAGATGTTTTTAGTTTATAGAATAATAGATAATGCTTGTCGTTACTAAGCGTGCTACTGAGACCTATGCACCATTCTCTTAAAACCTATCCCTTACCCTACATAGTTTGCTGTAGCCAAAAAACGCTGCTATTATTGACACATGTTATACGTATACATGCTTTTACTTGCGGGCTTGGGATTTGGTGTAGCGTTTGGCAGCCAGCGTATTCTCGACCGCCAAAAAGTAAAAACTGTTGTTCGTAGCGTACAAACTAATACTGACGCTGCTATTAAAAAAGGACAATTTGTACGTAAGCCCCTTACTAGTAGGCCGGTTGATAACCCTAGAACTTCTGCTATTAATTTGCATGAAGTTGGTAAATTAATGCGTGAGGTAGAAATGGCTTTAGTTCAAAACAGACTCGCAGAGGCAGAAACATTTTTAATTAGAGCGCTTACGTTGCGCCCAGATTACGCTCCAGCCCAAGCAGAACTAGCAAAGCTTTACCTGCAAACAGCACGAGAGCCAAAAGCAGAAGCACTTTACGAAGAGCTGGTTACTGCAAATAGTGATGCTGAATATTACAGCGAGCTTGGTCTTACTTACTTTGTACAAGGTAAGTACATAGAGGCTTGTGCCGCTTACCAAGAAGCTTTAAACCTAGACCCTGATACCCCAGAGCGTAGCGCATCACTTGCCCATGCTTGTATGTATGCTAAAAGATTCCAAGAAGCTGCTGCCCTGTTTGAGAAAGCTGCTGCCCACCTAGATAAGAACACCGAAATTTTAAACTTACTTGCAGAATGTTACATGAAGCTTGGTAAACCAATGCAAGCTGAGCATATTTTTAAACAAGTACAGGCGTTAGACCCTTATAACGAAGAGGTAAAACAACGCCTCAGTTCTTTTGGGTAAAGAAAAAACCCGCAGGTCATCTATAAAAGCAACAAACGGGTTAATCAATATGTCTATTGTTTCGGTAGAAATCTACTTTCGTAGGTAGCTACTGGACAAAGGGACAAGGGGCATCTTCATCATTTCGGCAGAAGGCTACTTTCGTAGAGAACCACTGAACGAAGGAGATAAATATTATAATGATTATAACAATAAGAGGTGAGTCCTACTGACAAACATTACAATGAATGTAATTTTCTTCACACGCTACCATTACCGAAGTAATAACAACGAAAGGAATAGAATTACAGTGTCCACTACCTTGCAAACTAAGAGGTAAGTCTTAACAAACAAAGCAATAAACGGTCATAAATATCATATTAATCTCTTACGAGAGTTCTAACTTCCAGGTTTATGTGGAACACCTAACATATTGGTTACAAGTAATCGATACGAAGATGGATGTTTATGTGAATGCCGCCGAGAAGCAAATTATAATAGATTCCAAAGGAAGTTATTACTCTCCAGAGGAGAACCAATCCGAAGAAAGGACAACTTGTTCTTAACAACATTTATATATTAGCACGTAGTAAGATATTTTGCAAGTATTTATTTAGTAAAAGTTAGTACTTTTTTAAATTATGTGATAATTTTATACACTTAGAAATAAACAGCGTGTCACCCTGAGCTTGCCGAAGGGCGATACGCGTCATGGTTCGGCAGGCTCACCATGACACTCTACCCTCTCTACCATGACACCTTACCTTTTTACTATAACACCTCCCCTACTACATAAAGTGAGCCTGTTGCCACAATAAGCTCTCCTGAATTAACACTGTTTTTTAAATTACTAAGCACTTCTTCTGGCCTATGTTCTTTAAAGTTATCAACCCCACAAATAGTTGCGAGTTCGGCCACTGGCATTGCTTTAGGGTGGCTAGACTGCGTTAAGGTAATAGATGCCGCTAGCGGCTCGATTAGTTTGTACATTTCTTGCACATCTTTCCCGGTATTTACTCCAAATAAAAAATGATAATTTACATTAGGATATTGCTGCTTAAGGGTTTTCAGTAAGTACTGCATAGAGCTAACGTTGTGCGCACCATCAAGGAGTACGCCAGGCTGGTTACTAGTTGGTGGTTGTAGCTCTTGGAACCGACCAGGCCACTGAACCGTCTCGAGCCCTTGTTTAATAGCTTTGTCTGTTAAACTAGGAAATTGCTGTTGAATTTGCTGTAGGGCTACTACTGTTAGTGAAGCATTTTGTAACTGATGCTCCCCTTTTAGGTTAATACTAAGTGTTTGCAACGCCTGTAAAGCGTGGGAGTCTACAAGAAAAAGATCTGCGTTTTGTTGCCCAGCCACACTGCTGATAACATCCATAATTTCTGCACTTTGTTTACATGTTACTACTGGTGTGTTTGGTTTTATAATGCCAGCTTTTTTCTCTGTAATTTCTGCCAGAGTATTACCAAGTATGTGGGTGTGTTCTAACGAGATAGCAGTAATAATACTTACAAGTGGATGTACCACATTGGTAGCATCTGTTTTACCTCCAAGGCCAACTTCTATAACTGCTATATCTACGTGCTTTTGCCTAAAGTACTCGAACCCAATAATACAAAGTATCTCAAAATAGCTTGGTTTATACTCTTCTAATATCGGTGATAGGTTTGTAATAATTTCACTAAAATCTGCTTCGGGAATCCAGCCAAGTTCATCAGTAGGTGTTAGTATACGAATACGCTCTCGCACATCTGTTAAATGTGGCGAAGTTAGTAGGCCCACCTTAAGCCCTGCTGATTTTAAACAATAGGCACACATGGCTGCGGTAGACCCCTTGCCCTTACTTCCTGCAATATGAATGATGGGGTAGGCGTCTTGTGGATTACCGAGTTTTTCTAAGGTTTGTTTAATAACCTCTAGGTTCAGCTCTGCTGCCTCTGACGTTTTAACTTCCCAGTTAATAAATGCATCTAGCCATTGTTTAGATTGCTTGTAATCCACAAATTAAGATTAGATTTGGTTTTAGTATTTGTAAATAAAAAATGATGGCAGTTCTTAAACTGCCATCCGAGCTTCCCTAGTTTTCCGGGCACTAGGAGCCCACAATAATTAGAAGAACTTTTTCGACATATTACCTCCAGTTAAAGAAATAGGGATACCTCTACTGTTAACTTATCCTTATTATTTTTAATGTCAAATGCTTTTTTTTAATTATAGTGATCAACCTGACAATACCACTGCGTCGCGGTCTTTGTGTATCTTAATACTTGCACTGAAGACCGCGACGCAGCTATCGGACTTAATATTATAAAAAATATTAACCATTTAAAAAAGTGGTACAAAGTGGAGACGGGTCGTTATAAAAACAAGGGTATTACCGACTCCTCCTTGCTCTGTATTCCTACGACCTCTACACTGGTTGTTCATGTCTATCTTTCGACTCTCAGCCAAGGCTAATCGCTCAGGATTGAAATTTAAAACACTTCTATAATTTAAACCTATTACACTATGGATGATAAACCATTTAAACTGGTTTCTAAATATAAACCAACTGGTGACCAACCAAAAGCTATTAAGCAACTGGTTAAAGGTCTTAACGATGGCGAGCGTCACCAGACTCTCCTTGGTGCTACTGGTACCGGTAAAACATTTGCGATGGCGAATATTATCCAGCAAGTACAGCGCCCTACATTAGTATTGGCGCATAATAAAACATTAGCTGCCCAGCTTTGTAGTGAGTTCCAACAGTTTTTTCCAGATAATGCGGTAAGTTACTTTGTAAGTTATTACGATTACTACCAACCAGAAGCATACTTACCAGCAAGCGATACCTATATTGAAAAGGATGCAAATATTAACGAAGAAATTGCGAAGTATCGACACGCTGCTACCATGAACTTACTTACCAGGCGCGACGTACTAATTGTTGCCTCTGTTAGTTGTATTTATGGTTTAGGTAATGTAAGCGACTACGAAGCTTTAGCGATTAAAGTAGAGCGTGGCATGCCTATTAAGCGCGATACATTTTTACGCCGCCTAACAGATATTCAATACCGGCGCAGTAATTTAGAGTTTATACAAGGAATGTTCCATGTACTTGGCGACACGGTAGAAATTTTTCCACCCGGTGGCGATACCGTTATCCGTATTGAAATGCCGTTTGATGAGGTAGAGGTTATTCAAGAAGTTGACAGTTTTACTGGGGAGTTAATTGAAGATTTACAAGAAATTAATATTTTTCCAGCGGCGCACAACGTAACCACGCAAGAAAAAATTGATGTAGCTGTGGAGGGAGTACTTGATGAAGTAAAAGTACGCGAAAAAGAGTTTCAACAAATGGGTGAACTTGCTAGAGCAGAACGCATTAGACAGCGCACAGAGTATGATATTGAGATGCTGAAAGAAACTGGCTACACCACAGGTATCGAAAACTACATTCGTTATTTAGAACAAGCTCCACCAGATAATCCCCCATCTACGTTACTAGACTACTTTCCAGACGATTTTGTAATGATGGTGGATGAGTCGCATATTTCTATTCCACAAATTGGTGGAATGAGTGAGGGAAATAAATCGCGTAAGCAAAACCTTATTGACTATGGTTTCCGCTTGCCAAGTGCGCACGATAACCGTCCATTACGGTTTGCAGAGTTTGAAGACCGTATTAAACAAGCTATTTATGTGTCGGCTACTCCTGGTAAATACGAGTATGCCAATACTGATAAAAAAAATATTGCTCACCAAATTATTAGGCCAACTGGTCTGCTAGACCCTATTGTTACCGTTAAGCCAACCGATGGGCAAATTGATGATATTATTCACGAACTTAATGCCACTATTAAAAAAGGAGAACGAGCACTTATTACAACGCTTACAAAAAAATCTGCCGAAAAGCTTACCGATCACCTCCAAGAAATGGGGTACAGTGTGGAATACTTACACAGTGATATTGATACCATGGAGCGTATTGAAATCCTCCGTAAATTACGCTTAGGAGATATTGATATTATTGTTGGTATTAACTTACTGCGTGAAGGACTCGACTTACCAGAGGTTAGCTATATTGGTATTATCGACGCTGATAAACAAGGATTCTTACGTAGTCGTGATGCACTTATCCAAATTATTGGACGAGCTGCCCGTAATGTTGAAGGACATGTAACGCTGTATGCTCGTGGTATTTCACCAGCAATGCAAGAAGCGATGGATGAAACTAGTCGTCGTCGTGAGATTCAAATGAAATACAACGAAGACCATGGCATTACCCCCGAGGGTATTAAAAAAGCAGTGGCAGATATTAGTATTGGTAAGGGTAATATGGAGGTTCGACAACCTAAGCGTAAGGCTCAAAAAATTCCTAAAGATGACCTAAAACGCCTTATTAGTTCACTAGAAAGCCAAATGGATATGGCTAGTACTAATATGGAATTTGAAAAAGCTGCTGACTTACGTGATGAAATTGAACTACTAAAAAAAGATTTGTAGGTTGATAAAAACTAAATTTTGACAAAATAAATTGTTGCGTTAAAATTTAAATATGAACACTTATCAAGTGCCAAACCCTAATGTTAACACTTATGCAATGGAGGATTCTGCTGATTTAACTTTGTCAGATCAGCTAAAAATTGCTGGCAATAACATAGATCAGCTAAAAATGGTCACTACCGGTCAAAAAGTAAGAGCTGTAAGAAATGCGGCCCTACTGCTTTTAGGTGGTAGCAACAATTTTACGTATGATGATGCTATTAGAGTAGCAAAAGTTATTGAAAGCAGAGGGCTATTAATAGAAATTCACCGCAGAGCAAAAAGAGATTTACGGGTATCAGATGGGCTTATTGAGGAACTTGAATATTTACTAGGTATAAGATCTTCTGTACCTATGTATCAAATGGCCTAAGGCTCCAGTAAAAACCACTCACTGTTAAGCGAGCGGTAATGTTGTCGAGCGTAACTGGTAAATTACCAGTCATTCATCACCTCCTTTCTTCCGGCGTAAATGTAGCCAACTATTAAACAGCAAACCATTGTGTGATTATGACTAAAGCTATAGCCTATAACCTCTAGCGGTAATGTAACCACTAATGAGATAATGACCCCTGTTAAAGAACCGATAACAAGAACCACAAACGCAGATGTAAGTAGTTTTTCCATGTTCCCATTTTTCCTTTTTTTTGGATTTATAAAGATCGACAAACAATATTTTATAACTAATAAATTATTTGTCAAATTTTACCTTGTATATTGCCATAATTTATATAGTATAGGCTTAGTCTTTTTCGGAAGACTATGTTTTTTCACCCCCCCGGTAAGGAGGCCACCATGTTGGTTCTTTCACGAAAAAAAAATGAGAGCATCGTTATTAATGACGATATTACAATCGTCGTTGTAGAAATTCGAGGCGACAAAGTACGTCTCGGGGTCGAAGCTCCAGAAGAAGTTCCGGTTAACCGTCGTGAGGTTTACGACGCCATTAAAAAATCGGAAGAAGAGGTTGAAGAAGAAAAATCTTCAGAGCGTGATAAATAAGGGTGTTAAAAAACACCTAAAGCCTAATCGTTCCGACGGTCAGGCTTTTTTTATTTTTTCTTCGTCTTCTTTTTTTCTTTATAAACTAGAATGTCATCTGTAAGCGCTTCAACTACTGCGCGCACGTTTACATCTGTTAATTGAGTTACTGGTAGCCGGACACTCATACCAGAAATTTGCCATTTAGGATTATGAGCAATTAGTTTAATAATATGATCTGCCATTACATTTTCAGAAAATGTAAGAACAATGTGTGGCACTTTACTGATAATTTCTTGCTTAATTTTTGCAATACGCCCATAACGGCAAGCAAGTTTAAGTTTAAGGATAGCAAATAAATTAAGAGCTTCCTCTGGTAATTGGCCGTACTCTGCTATTAGATCTTGCTCGAATTCTTGTAAAATTTCTTCGTCACTACTACCAGCAAGTTTTTGGTAGATAGAAATTTTTTCGTGCATATCTGGGATGTAATAACTTGGAATTAACGCCTCTATTGGCAGTAAAATCTCGGTGTTAATATCGTCAAAGGTATGTACGTCGTTACCAGCTTCTAATTCTGCCACTGCTTTTTTAAGCATGCGTAGGTAGTGACTTACTCCTACTGTGTTCATAGAACCAGCTTGGTGAGAGCCTAAAATTTCTCCTGCTCCACGAATTTCTAAATCTTTCATCGCTACTTGGAATCCACTACCAAGCTCACAAGCTTCTACAATTGCTCGAAGCCGTTTACGTGCATCGTCTTTTAGTTTTTGCCCATGATATAAAAAGTAGGCAAACGCTTGGCGTTTTCCACGACCAACACGGCCACGTAATTGGTAAAGCTGGCTTAAGCCAAAGTTTTCTGCTTTATTAATAATAAGCGTATTTGCATTTGGTAAATCGATACCATTTTCTACAATTGTAGAACTTACCAGTACGTTATATTTCCCTTTTTTAAAGGCGGTAATACGCTTTTCTAGGTCTTCTGGTTTTAGTTGTCCATGGGCTACTATAAATCTCCCTTCTGGAATAAGGGTTTGTAATTTTTCTGCAAAGGCACCAATGGTTTCTACACGGTTGTGTAAAACGTACACCTGTCCATGCCTATCGATTTCGTGGCGAATTGCTTTAATTATTAACGCCTCCGAAAATTTACGAACCTCAGTAATAATAGGTAAACGACCAGGAGGTGGAGTGGTAATGGTAGTAATATCACGTAGTTTATGGAGTCCTAAATTAAGTGTTCTTGGAATAGGGGTAGCGGTTAATGTTAAAATATCCACTGAAGCACGCATATTTTTTAGGGCTTCTTTTTGTTTAACACCAAAGCGTTGTTCTTCATCAATTATTACTAATCCAAGGTTATGAAACTTAACATCTGGCTGTAGTAACCTGTGGGTTCCTACCACAATATCTATATCTCCTTTACGGGCTTGCTCTATGGTTTCGCGTTGTTGAGCTGGAGTTCTAAACCGGCTAAGCATACCAATACGAACATTAAAATCCGCCATGCGCTCCTGAAAATTTTTAAAGTGCTGGTCTACTAAAATAGTAATAGGTGCTAGCACTGCTACTTGTTTACCAGACTGCACCGCTTTAAAAGCAGCACGCATAGCAATTTCTGTTTTACCAAACCCTACATCTCCACAAATAAGCCTATCCATTGGTTGCTCTCGTTCCATATCGTTTTTAATGTCTTCTATTGCTTTCATTTGCCCTGGAGTTTCTTGGTAAGGGAACGCTTTTTCAAAATCTTTTTGTTTTTGGTTATCATCATCGTACTTATGCCCCCTAGCCTTAGCGCGCTCGGCATAAAGCTTAAGAAGTTCTTTGGCAATTTTTTTTGTTTCTTGTGCAACTTTAGCAGTAGCTTTTTTCCACTCTTGAGTTCCAAGTCTGGTTAGTTTTGGCTCGTCGCCTTCCTCATATACAAACTTACTAAGCTTGTCCGCTTGGTGCACGGGTATAAATAACTTATCACCTTCGGCGTAGTGGATTTCTAAGTACTCTCGCAGGGTGTTGTCTATCTCTTTCTGACACATACCATCAAAATGCCCAATACCATGTTCTAGGTGCACTATGTAGTCTCCAGGGGTTAATGATGTAACAAAGTCGAGTGCTAACTTTTGAACATTTTTATTTTTACTAACTTTTTTTAACGAGAAAATTTCACGGTCTGTTAATAGTGCAATATTTAGCTCTGGGTTTTGGAGTGAGTGTGGAAGTAGGTCGTTTTCCTCGGCGGGAATAATAGTAATAGCATTTTCACGCGGAGTATTAAGGTTATATGGAATTTTTTCCTCTTTAAAAATACCCTCTAACTCTTTAGCGCGCTTACTTACAATAACCAGGCTCCACTTTTGGGCAATTTTATCACGCAGATCATTAAGAAAGTCAGTTAGAGTATAAAACTTTAATACTGATAAATACCGCATGTGCACATGGTGGTCTTGATCTTCTGGAAAGGGAGTGAATCGAAGGGTGGTATGTGTTAGCGGTGTTTCTATATCATCTTGGTCATCTAATACCAGCAGTGTATCTAATGGTAGTTGCTGCGAAAATGTTGTAGTTGTTTTTGTTGCTGCTGGGTAAATAACAAGTGGTTTTTTCGAAACCTCGGTATTACCAGCATTATATTTATCAACGATATAAATAGATTCTATAACATCAAAATTAAGATTAACCCTAAAAGGATGTTCGTGTTGTAGAGGAAAAATATCTAGACTATCACCAGTTCTACGATATTGTCCTGGCTCAAGCACAAGGTCATTACCGTGTTCGTAACCTAAAGATATTAAGATTTCGACTAGTTTTGTAAATTCAATTTTTTCGTTTTGCTTTAATATTAAAGAACCTTCTTTTAATTCGTTAAAACTACAAACCTCACTACTAAACACCTCGTTTGTACAAATAGTAATTGTGTTTTTACTGCTTATAAACCGTAGTAAATCTCCCTGGTTTACCTCTTCATCTTGTAAGGTAATTGTGTGTACGTCTTTCTCAAAAAATTCTAACCAGTGTGCAAGGTTAGTAAGTTGCTCATTATTTTCGGTTACAATAAGAGTTTTTACTGGTTGAAAATTTAAAAATGTACTAATAAGTAATGTTTTAGCTGTTTCGTTAGCTGCACCGGAAATAAGCAATCTTCGTTTATCAAAAAGAAGTTGTGTTATATCTTGATGGGTGGTTTTGCCTAAAAGTATACTAGGTTTCATTTTTAGTTGTTATAAGTTTAAAAAGGTAACAGTATTGTTCCTGGTTGTTTTAAGGTTTTTTAAATGTTCGATAATGTTCATAAGTCTTTTATTTTACACTTAAATTATTCCTGGATTCGCAGTGGCATCATTAAGTGCATAAAGCTACTGACATCTGGGTTGCGTAAAATAGCTGGTTTTGTATTATTAATCAATTCTATTTGCACTTCCTTGTTTGGTAAATGACTTAAAAATTCAATAAGCTGAATAGAGTTTAAAGCAATTTTAATTTCATCTTCGTTTCCTGGTTTTTTTACACTAATTGGAATAGTAATTTCATCAGAACCTGCTTGGGTTTGATATGTTTTAATGTGTAAATTACCTTCTTTAGAAAAAGTATATGTTAAATTATTATTTGTTTCTTTTGCAAAGTAATGAAGTCGTTTTACTCCGTTAAGCAATGCAGCTGTTTCACAAATAATAACTGTCTCTGATTCTGTTGGGATAATTTGTTTATAGTTTGGATATTTAGCATCAATAACACGAGAGATTAACCTTGTGTTACCAATTACAAATCCAACCTGTTGTCCATCACTCATCATTGTTAACTGGTCATCTCCATCATTGTGGCTAAGGGCGTATTGTAATTCTTCTAATACTTTTACAGGAATAATAACATCTGGCGCATCTTCAGTTGAAGGTAGTGGTAATGTAAATAAAGAAAGCCTAAAACTATCTGTTGCTACAATATTTAAACTACTTTCATCTGATTGAAAGTAAGCACCAGTAAGCGCTGGTCGTAATGCACTTCTTGCAGCTGCATAAAGTACATAGTCAAATGCTTGTTTTATATCTTTTGGTGCTAAGGTGTATGTTTTACCATTATTTAAACTAGCAATGTTAGGAAAATCACCTTCATTACCTCCTTGTAATACTGCTTTACCGTTTGGGGTAGTACATGTTAATTCGTTCTCTTTGGTTTTTTCTAATGTAATAATATCCGTTTTACTATATTGAACTGTGTTTAAAAGCGCCTTTGCTGGAATAGTAATACTTCCATCAACACTATCATTTACTAATAAGTCTAATTGCACACTTACCTCTAAATCTGTTGCAAGTAGTACTAGTTTTTCACCTTCTATTTTTAAAAGGATGTGCTCTAAAATTGGCAATGTGCTATTTCCGGAAATTACTCGGGAAACTTGGGAAATTGCACTGTGTAATGCGCCGGTACTGCAAACACCTTTCATAGGAGATGAATTATAGAGAATTTTTTCTTGTTTGTCTTGTATAAATTTAAAAAATCTTTTTCTTATTCATATTTTAATTTTAAAAATATAATTGAAATTTTATTTTTTAACTTACAAACACTTATCCACTTTTTATTTTCCTTATTAGATAGTTAATAAAAAATATTTATTTAAATAGTAATAATAGAAGGGTCTATTTATTTGTGTAAAAATTTGGTGTAATACTATGGATAACTTGCCAAGAGTACTTTTTGTGTTCTTTTAGTTTTTTGTTTATAGTAAGCGGTTAAATTAATTTGTAAAAATATTAATGTTCTAAATTTTTGGTTTGCTGTAAATGTGGAAAACTTGTTGAAGACATAGCGTGTACTATATAAGGTTCACAATAGTTGTTCAATC
>CAYSVN010000023.1:0-7633 GCA_964434585.1 uncultured Candidatus Peribacteria bacterium
GAAATCCTTTAAGGAAGAAGACACTCTATTGCGCACTTCGATTTCTGGCAACTCGATTCTTCGAGTCGTTGAAGCTGGAATGTACGAATACACTCTAAGTGTTATTGGCGAAAAAGGTGAATCCGTATGGAAGGTAGACAATGGTCAAGGAATATATGGTGCAAATTTTTCACCAAACGAATCTTTGATTGCTGTACGACAACTACGAGAAATTGCAGTCCTAAGCAGAGCAAGTGAAAAGGTGTCTAGGTACAGTAGGCCTACGGGCGACGCGGTAACAAACGCCGGCAGGCTCATTAAGCTGAGTAACAATCTTGTTGAAGCATCTAATGGAGAAAAATGGCAATTGCCATTTATTAATCCAGAAGTTGAGGCTCCAAGAATGCTTCGTAAGAAAATGTCGCTTCCGTTTAACCACGCTGTTCCAAAGCTGCGTGCGTCTATCCATCCAGGCAAAGTTTACGTTCTTAGTGACACTGAAATTGCCATTGTGCGAAATAAGTGGCAAGAGTACGAGTCAGGCATGTTACAACGACAACTTGATGGACCTCCAATTTATGCGTGGTTTACCGATTTTGCGACTGCCTATGTATCGATTCACGATGCAGAAACTTGGCAGATAAAGTTTCAGGTTAAATGCGACGGTTCATGCGTTGCTGACCTTAGAGTCCATGAAAGTGAGCTTGATTTGGTTCTTCGAGATCAAGGAAATTTTAGCCTTAAATGGCTTCGGTACGAGTACAAGTAGTGAATTCGTTTTAGTATTTGTTTTATAATTTCATCAACCCTTCAAAGAGCCGTTTCGAAAGAAACGGCTTTTTTGTGAATTAGTAGTATTATTAAATCGGTCGTAAGATAATAACTTCACGTCCTACCCATTGCTTAGGCCGATGGTAAAGCAGTGTACGGCGGTCACTTTTACTAGCAACACCTTTTGGTAACACGGCTTCGTACCCAAGGGACTTTAACAACTTATAGGGTTTTTCGAGACGATGTTCGCCTTTAGTAGTGTGCCATACAGGCCAGGTGCAGCAAATTGTAGCCTTGGGACAAGCTTTACGTGCTTGCTTTAACCAGTTAATTTGCAGGTTTTCGTTGTGGCGCATCAGTTTTGCTAGCTGATCTGGCGCAGGCTTTTGGGTAAGCGGTGTCCCCAGCATGGTTTCGGTCGCAATAACATCGATGCCTCCTTCGTTTCCGCTCAGGATGACATCATGTGACCACTTGGTAGTTGCGTCTTTTTTAAAGACATCGAGTATTAACGCTTCATCAAGGCCGTATTCTTTACAAAGCCACTGCAGGTTTACAGGGGTATCAGCCACTGCTTTAGGGCTAAGGTCGCTGCCAAGTATTTTAAAACCACGAAGTAATACTTCTATAGGAATAACCCCCGTGCCACAAAATGGGTCATATACTATAAGGTCAGAAGGTCTAGAGGTTAAGAGGTTTTGAAGTTGCGCATGACCTATTTGTTCACCTTTAGCCCACAGTGCTAAGTTTAACAATGTCTGGCTTAATTTAGGTGGTAGCAAACCTACAACAGTATCGCGGATTGGTTTTTCAATATCACGCTTGGTGTAATTAGTAGTGTCTTGTGCGGCCACTGTTTTACCAATCCAAAAACTATCACTCTCTTTAAACAGTAGTAGCTCGGTAATGTCAGATTCTTGCAATGCACTTAATGCCACCGCTTTTGTGCCGTCACCCATATAGCGTACAGATTTTTCGGCCCGCTTTAATACTTTTTTGCTATGGAAGGTAAGTTCCTTCTGTAGTTCATCATTGGGCTCACTCATTCTTAACGTAAAGGTAATACGTTCACCGGTGGCCTGCGCAGCTAATATATCTGGAACATCGGTCATCACTTTAGCGCTACGTTGTAGATACTCCGCTACTAGAACAGTGCTACCTAAGTTATTGAACCAAGCCTGGTCTAGCACTTGCTCGGTGCTGGCAAATAGCCATCCTTCAACTTGCTTCTCTATTGTTAAATCAGCAATAGTAGCAAAAAGCTCCGCTATAGAAATATGTGGTTGGTGGCCAAGTTGAAATAGATATTGGGGCATAGAAGTAGTGTAGAGTATCAGTTCCTTAAAAGAAAAAGAAGTACAAACATTGATAAAGAATTAGGATTCTGTTTTTGTTTCATGATATTGCTGCTGTGCATTTACATCCCAAAGTGCTTTTTTACCGCCACCACCACCAATAATATCTTCGACAGCAAGCATAGCAGTTAGCATGCTGTGGTCTTGATTGTTATAGCGATGCATTCCGTTACGTCCAATAAGATAGAGATTATCAACAGTATCAATATACTCTTTTACGGTATCAATCGATTCATAGCTGCCAGCATAGGTAGGGTAAGCTTTAGGCATGCGACGAACACATCCATCAAGAACATCTTCTTTTATAATCATGCCTATTTTTGCCATTTCTTGTGCGCCAAAATTAATCAAATCCTCATCCTGCATGTTCCATAAATCATCAGTATCATTTAAAAAATATTCTAAGCCAATCCAAACAGTGCTAGGGTCTGCTACCATTCCAGGGCTCCAATTATTAAAAATCTGTATCCGACCAACCATCACATCACCTTCTTGAATATAGATCCAATTATCTTTTATCTCAGTAACAACACCTGTTTTTGTTTGAATGTTCATCTTACGAAGCAGTAGGCCAACCGTTAAAAAATCCCGATACTGTAAATTACTAGCAATGTCTTTAACAAGCGTTGGCGGCGCTGGCTTTATGCATGCTATTAACTCGCGGATGGGCATAGTCGAGAAAAAATAATCACAAGCAACCTCTGTGCTGTCACCTGTTTGTACATCGGTAACTGTTACACTGGTTACACGGCCGTCCGTTAACTGCAGGCCAGAGATTTTTTGCTGCATAGCAACCTTAGCCCCACATTGTTTAATTTGGCGTGTGACCTCTTCCCACATTTGTCCTGGGCCAAATTTAGGATAATAAAATTCAGTAATTAAACTTGTCTCTCTTTGTTGTTGTTCTCCACTACCTAGTAAATCCTTAAGTGCTTGGCTAACTGCTCTACGCAAAGATAATCCCTTAATACGCTGCGCCCCCCAGTCTGCTTTAATACTACTGCAAGGCAGCCCCCAAACCTTTTCGGTATAGTCTTTAAAAAAAGTTAAATATAGTCGTTTGCCAAATCTATTAATAAAGAACGCATCCAGGTAATCCTCTTTTTTAATGGGCAATAAGCGGGCTTTAATATAACTAGCTGCAATTAGTACAGTGTTAAAAATACCCAGGCGCTTAGCGATTCTAAATGTAATAGATAATGGATAAGGAAAAAACTGTCGCTTGTAAAAAATACGTGATAAACGATTCCTTCTTAACATAACAGCATCTGGAGTGCTTTTAGCTGGCTGGCATTCAGGGCAAAGCCAAGCAATAGCATCATGTAAGTTTGTATGATCAGAATCTTGGAGTGGTAAAATATTTAACCACCATTGCACCACACGCTTACTTTTACTAAAAAAACGATGGCCACCAATATCAATCTTATTTCCTTTGTAATTGTATGTTTGTGCAATACCCCCAATAGTATCTGTCATTTCAAACACTTGTACCTCAATATCTGTATGCTTTAAAAGCTCGTATGCTGCAGTAAGCCCTGCAGGTCCAGCCCCAGCAATAATGGCGGTTTTAGTCAAAAATTAGTTAGGTTAATTGGTAGATACTAGTGGAGCGTATTCTGCAAGTTCAGTAGCAAAAAAATCGATAAAGAATAGAAAGCAAGCAAACATAAGCAACAGGCTTACAATGTGGGCATAATGCCATCCTGTTTTTTTATGGTGACTACGTACGGCAAAATAAATCATGGGCACCATAACAATAGTACTGTATCGCATATTTTCTATTGTAGTATTACTATAGAGCCAAAAGGTAATAATATGTATTGAAAGTCCGTAAATAACAAGGATGACAAATGGCAAACTAGAACGTACGTCTTTAATACTATCGTGAATAATGTTGTAAAGTTGCCAAGGTAGCAAAAACAGTGCGAGCGTCATTATTAATTGTACTAGTGTAAATTGTTTTGGAAAGTGGAATGCTTTAAACCAAGTAGAACGTACCATGTTTTCTAAAATATACGCCCGCCTTGGATGGGTAGAGTTTGGTTCAAAGTAAGGATGTTGAACCAGATCAATCGGGTTAAATTGCGTAAGCATCCTTGTAGATTTATCAATAGATAAACCACTATGTAGACTGTTAATATTCCCAACAATGTTAGTTTGTCCTTCAAAAACAAATTTTTGAATAGGATGCCAACTTGCAATCAATAGAACAATGCTGCCAAGAATACTAAGGTAAGTAAGACGTCGTTCCCAGTCACTAAATTTTAAAAACATCAAAGCAATAGCAATAACCGCTAGCACAATAGCATTACTTTTTGTCAGTATTCCTAGACTAATAATAACAGCAATAATTAGCCATTCTTGCAGGCGAGGCTTATTCCACCATCGTACACAAAATGCACTACCAAGAACCATAAAGAACGTTAGAAGGCTATCATTATTAATTTGTCCACTCTGGAAAATAAGCATTGGGAATACCGAAATAAGCCCAACTGCTAACGTTTTTTCTCGCCTTGTAAGCTTCGTCATTAAGATCATCCATACGCCAGCCAGTTGTGTTCCTATGCCAAGAATAACAGACCATATAATGGCAATGGTGCCTGGCTTTAATTGCATTCCAAATATTTTAGAGACACCATAACCCACTGCTGAAGTAGCGTAATAGAGTGGGGGATGATAGAACTGCCAACCTTTATTATAAAATGGTACACTGCGCTCTTCTATAACATAGTTAAGGTATGCTAAGTGTCCATCACTATCATTCTCACGAATATTGTAAGGCGTAACCGACCCATAAATAACACGGAAGATAATACCAAGCGCTATCAAAACAATAATAACGTGGTGAACACGACGTTTTTTTAGAAATAATGCAAGCTCGGCAATAAGCCACAACGTCAACACAGCAATAAGCAGTAGTACCCAAAAATCTACAAACGATGGCGTTAAAGAAATACCAGCAGGCCCACCTTTATTAAGCACATTTGCTTTAAATGTATTGTTACCAGGTTGCAAATATTCTGAAAGATCAAGCACAACACCTCGATGGTAGTTGCAGATGGGTTCTTGTTGTTTAAGAATGTTTTGCCCATTAACCCAAAAGGAATCAACACAATTATCAGCAATAAGTTGCCATAAAACAGGGTGCAGTGGTGTTAAGGTAATAATACCACTGACGGTAAGCTCTTGATGGGCGGCATTAACCATAACAGGCATGCGCGGAGCCGGAAGTGTATTACTTCTAGCTGTTGTATATTGTAATTGTTGATAGTGAGGCAGTGCAATAAGCGATAAACATATTACGAAGCTAGCCATAGCGAGACGTGCCAATAATGCAACAACAGAAGACTGGGACATAAATTTGCTGCTATCATACCCAATATTATAAAAAAAACGAACCATTGCCCTACTCTCTATTAGTTCTGTAAAGGCACATTTACCTATACCTAAAATATAAACCCCCGTATGATACCGCTATGAAATGTGATGTTATTATTCCCTGTTACAACGAGGCAGAGCGACTGCCAGCAACCTTGCAGCACCTGGATGCATACCAAGGAGAGCATCAGTTGCACATAATTATTGTTGATGATGGTAGCGTAGATGATACGGTAGACATTGCACAGCAAGCAGATATTAAACACTCGGTAACCATTATAAAAGTGCAGTGTAATAAAGGAAAAGGTTACGCTTTAAAGCAAGGAGTACTAAGCAGTACTGCGCCTTACGTACTACTGTATGATGCTGATGCTGCTACCGCTATTGGGAATATAGATATTTTTTTTGATGAGATAAATAACGGTGCAGATATTGCTATTGGCAACCGTACGCTTAATAAAAACCAGGTAGAAATGACATGGCATCGCCGCATTATTGGTAGAGTGTATTTTTACATAACAAAGCCGTTATTGCCCAAGATACAAGATGCTGCTTGTGGCTTTAAATTATTAAAAGGACCATTAGCGGTAGATTTATTTAGCACTATGACTATTAACCGCTTTGCATATGATGTACAACTGCTCCACTTAGCAAAAAAAGCCAAATTTACCATTAAAGAAATTCCAGTAGTTTGGAACGATGTTGCCGGCTCTAAGGTAAATATTATTAACGATGGTCTGGAATCATTGTATCAAATTATTAAGCTTTATTTGCGTAAGCATTAAGCTTTACTAAATGCAAAATATTCGCATTAACAATAATAACATGTATCATGCACATCATGTTACAAATGTTACAAAAAAAAGGCTTAAAAAAAACACTTGCACGTAAGTCTGTGCTAAATGCTTTAAGGTCGCTTAGTATTCCAAGTGATGCAATTACGATTCATAGCTGGGCAGCAGCACATGGCCACAATATGAATCTTACAACAGTTTACCGCGTACTAGCAGTATTGTTAGAGCATAGCATTATCCATAGACACCCAAGTACTGGTAACTATATTTTATGTAGCAAGCCCCATGAACCCGGAGACCATAGGTTTTTACGCTGCCAGACGTGTAACCACATTCAAGAATTTATTGACGAAGCCCTTTGTAAAACAGAAAATATCATTGCTAAAAAATATGATTTTGTGCCTACAAAACATCTTTCAGAAATTATTGGGATTTGTAAGCATTGCTCTTCTTAAATGTTATGATTAAAACTTCCACCATCACCAATATTGTACTTATAGGCATTATTGTATTAGCAGGCATCGCTTTATGGGCAGTAAATTCTGCTACGCCTTATCAGCATAAAGAAAGCGACAATGTTATAAAAGATTATAAAATTGATCTATATGATATAGAACGTGAAGGTGAACATAATGAAAGAATTTAATGAGTTATTGCTTAAAAAAAATATCAGCAATTTCAGAAGCCGTTGCATTTGGTGGCAAGGAAATTATTGTTGGTTTTGGCAGCATTGCCTCCCACTGCCTGGTAAACACTGGATCTATTGTCCGCATTAAATTGCGCGCAGAAAGTGTAGTGGAACGAAGATTTTTCTCTGCTGCATAAATTTTAAGTGTATCTATAACGACTGATTTTTGTTCTTCATCAAGTGATGAGCAGAGCTCTACAAAAGAACATTCTTTCATAGATCCACTGATAACATTGTGGGTAATACTACGAAGTTCAACTAGGGTTAATTCTCCATAATAGTAAACATCTGGTCGAAATAAATCGTGATTGTTGTCTTGGTAGCTCATATAATTAAGTATAGTGCCTCGTAAAATATGTACAATATAAAACAGAATGTAGCATATCAATAAAGAAAGAATCTCTTGTTTTTTTATTGAAAAATCCTTAGCATAACGACTACCTAGATACTTCTTGGTAATGTGACATTATTTTAAGCACTCGTGGGAGTGTAGCTTCCCCCTCCGTTCTGCGGAACTACGGCGTGACAGGCAGCTTCCAGCTTCGCCTCTCATGCTAAAGCTACAAGTGACATTAATTACTTAACACTCGTGGGAGTGTAGCTCAGCTGGTTAGAGCGTCCGCCTGTCACGCGGAAGGTCGCGGGTTCGAGTCCCGTCATTCCCGCCA
>CAYSVN010000023.1:7733-15740 GCA_964434585.1 uncultured Candidatus Peribacteria bacterium
GAGCGTCCGCCTGTCACGCGGAAGGTCGCGGGTTCGAGTCCCGTCATTCCCGCCATTAAAAACTACCCAACGGTGGTTTTTTTGTTATCAATAGCTTCCTCCTTCGTTCTGTAAACAGAACTACGGCGCGACAAGCAGCTGGCTAGGACTGCATTGCAGTCCGCTGATTAAAAGCGCGTCCGCCTAGCTCATTCACGCGGAAGGTCGCGGGTTCGAAAAAGTACCGCCTGTCACGCCGCAACGAAGTGAAGGCGGATCATTCCCGCCACGTAGAACACTAAGGGCACCCGTAAACGCTTCACTATAGACAGCGAACTTCGGACCCTTGTTCGTCGTAAGCTCTACTTTTGCCCTAACATTGGTAAGAAGGGTACAAGTCCTACCTACTTATGTTTACGGGGCACTAAGGGCACTTTGAGCGCTTTTGTACCTGTCTCCATAAGTGAGTGACGAAGTATTAATGATGCTAATTGTATTGCTTGAAGTTTTCAGCTTGTTCAAAAATTTCTTTATACACTTCATCCCTATCTATTGGTGGATAATCATTATTAGCAAGTAATACTATAAGATCTGCCTTAAGCTCAGCTTTAATATTCTCCTGCTTATTCCAATCTGTATATTTTGCCTTATCATCTACAACTGCTTTAACTTCTTTCGCTAAATGCACTAGCTTGTCTTCTGGATATTCAAAATCATGTCTATGTGCTAAGTCTTTTAAAATATCGTAAAATGCCTTTTCCTCAAAATCAATACCCATCTCTACAAACGAATCTTTATCTTCTTTCATTAAATGATAAAGATCTATAATCTCATCGGTAAACTCCTCTAGCACTCTGCTTTCAAGGGTATCAGACTCTTTGCGTTCGTTATATTTTTCTACCAATGCCTGCATTTTTTTAGCAAAATCTGTCCCTTTTACCTTATTTACTTTCTTATAGTCAGCAATCGCTTTAGCAAGTAGCTGCTGCAAGAGTTTAATCTTAGTGTTTGGAAGCTTAATTTTATCAATCTTTGCCAAGTAGTCTTCATCAAAAATATCAATAGTGGATTCTTCCTCACTTCCTAACTTGAAAATCTCTTCAACACCTTCACTTACAATTGCATCAGCCATCATCTGCCTTACCTTCTTATTCATTTGAGCTGTATCTGGTGCACCGCCCTTCGTTAACTTATATAAAATTGATCGCACAGCTAGGTAGAAATGTATCCAATCACGCTCCTCTTCAGATAAGGCTCCACTTCCAGAACAAATATCGTATGATGCCTTTAAGCGCTTTACTATACCCATGAACCGTTTTTCTATTTCGTTTGTTTTTTGTACAAATTCTACAGCTTTATTTAAGCATTCTAATTGCTCTAAAGCTGAGCCAGAAAAATACAAAGATGAATCAAATGAATGGAATAATTTTGCAAGAATATCTAATTGATCTCTTGTTGCATTAAGCGACATATCAATATCTTCAAAGTTTTGACTATCTGCCTTATTGTAATGTGCTAAAGCTAAATTCATTGCCTTTTTAATGCCTATATAATCCACTACTAGCCCTTTTTCTTTTGAGCCATACGTTCTATTCACCCGTGATATTGTTTGAATCAAACTATGCTGTTTTATAGGTTTATCAATATAAATTGTATCTAAACATGGTACATCAAAACCAGTCAGCCACATATCTACCACAATAGCGATTTTAAAATTAGATTTTTCTTCTTTAAACTGACGATCTAATTCTTTGCGATATTTTTTATCTCCTAGTAAATCATAGAGCCCTTTTGGATCATCTTTTCCGCGTGTCATCACCATTTTTATGCGCTCCATTGGTTTAATCTCCTTCTGCTCTTTATCTGTTAATGCTTCACCTTCTGCACAAACTTGTACAGTTTGCCATGCTGGCTTAAGTGCAATAATTTCTTGGTACAAACTATATGCTATTTCACGTTTATTGCAGACAAATAACGCTTTACCTTTCATAGATGAGCCCTCGGCTACTCGATTGGTATAATGCTCTACAAAGTCTTCTGCTACCGCCTTAATACGGCTTGGATCTCCTAAAATTGTGTTCATTTGCGCTGTAGCCTTCTTACTGCCCTCAATCTGGTGTTCGTTAGAGCCTTCGTCTTCACACTTAGAATAATACTGTTCAATTTCTCGTAACTTAGCATTGTCTAGCAATACTTTTGCCGCTCTTCCTTCGTAGACAATTTTTACAGTGATTTTATCCGCTACTGACTCTGTCATAGTGTAACTATCAATAATTTCACCGAATACATCAAGGGTCGCATTGATTGGCGTGCCAGTAAACCCAACATAAGTAGCATTTGGTAAAGAATCATGTAAATGCTTTGCAAAACCAAATGATTTTTTTACACCAGTGTCTGTTATACGAATCTTTTGATCTAAGTTTACCTGACTCCTATGCGCTTCATCAGAAATACAAATGACATTAGTTCTATCGGTTAGCACATCGGTATCTTCGTTAAACTTATGAATCGTCGTTAGAAACACTCCACCACTTTTACGTCCTTGCAGCTTTGCGCGTAAATCAGTACGACTATCAACGCTTTCTACCACCTGGTCACCAATGTACCCCTTCGCATTCGTAAATTGCTCAGAAAGTTGATCATCTAAATCTGTTCGATCTGTAATTAAAATAATTGTAGGGCTTTCAAAATCTGCACTACGCATAATAAGCCTTGTTAAAAACAGCATTGTAAAACTTTTACCACAACCAGTTGCTCCAAAATATGTACCCCCTTTACCATCTCCAGTTGGTTTTTGATGTAATTTAATATTTTCGAACAGCGCACGAGCAGCGTAATACTGGGGATATCTACACACAATCTTCTCCTCTTTATTTGGGCTATCTGGCAAATAGATAAAGTTCTGAATAATATCCCCTAATCGTTCTTTTTGTAACATGCCTTGCACCATGGTATACAAAGCATTAATACCATCTACTTCACCAGCCTCGCCATTTGTTCTACGCCATGCATAGTAAAATTCGTACGGTGCAAAAAAGGACCCTGCCTTTGTATTAGCGCCATCGCTAATGATACAAAATGCATTGTATTTACATAGTTCGGGAATATCTCTACGGTAACGAGTGGTAAGTTGTACATATGCATCATGCAGCGTGGCATCTTCACGAATTGCACTCTTAAATTCAAATAAAACTAACGGCAAGCCATTAATATATAGAATGCCATCAGGTATTCGTTTTTCGTAACCAATTACTTCTAACTGATTTACAAATTTATAGTGATTATTAGCTGTGTTCGTAAAATCAATAAGATGTATAAATAAATCTTTTTGCGTGCGGTCTTCACGCTTAAATACAAAGCCATTAGAAACCATGTTTATAATTTCCTTATTACTACCATAAAGGTCAGATGAAGGGTAATTTTCTAACCTTCTAATAACATCCTCCACTTCATTTTCTGTAATATTATCATCTCTATACTGTGTACTTAAAAATAATCGCAGGTCAGCCTTTATCAACACCTCTTCCATGCTTGCACGGTCTATGTTCATGCCAGACACATGTAGAATCTCTTCTTGATATAGAAGTTCTATGAATGCCTGCTCTAATTGTGATTCAGTGAATTTAGTCATAACAATAAGTAAGATGTGAATTATTTACGTTGAATTTTTACAAGTTTTACATCTGAAAAACCAAATGTATTCAATAAGTTTTTTTCGTTTTTAATATTAACTTTGCTAAAAAAAGGCAAGTCTAAGTCAGACACAGATTTACTAATAACACCAAAAACAATTTTGTGTTTTGATGGATCTGGATTTATAAGTGGATTAATTGGTATAGTTGGCTCTTTATCTAATACCTTTTGCCTAAATTTCGGATCAGATATAAATAATTGCCCTGAAACTTTTCCTTGAGCAAATAAATGACTTAATGCACTAGATCCATAATAATTTTTTACATGAATAAATGTGTTATTATCAGCGTCGTATACATCACAAAATTCAATTGCACTTGCACCACCACCATATCGTATATTTTTTCTATCCATTAAGATAGAATTTGGTATAGAGATAGCTAATTTAGAATTATAATCATCCTCATGATCACCTGATTCGCAATCTAGTAATACCGTACCAGTCGAAGCAGTCATTAGTGCTGAGTAGTTTTTTTCTATTTCTTCTACAAAGCCTTTAGCAATCTCGTACCACTTACCATTTGTTAAGATAATTTTTCTATTCCCTTCGGTGACCTCACAATAACAACATTGAAAGCTAGACCAATCTTTATACTCATCATCTGTTGAATTATTAAATGCAATAATTTTTTTTCTTTTTAAGAAATTTAAATCGATAGACTGAATCTGACTGTCAGTTAGTGATTCTTTAAAATTTTCTAGTGTTATATCATCCGATAAATCCTCTTTTTTACCAGAAAAGGAAAAACCAGCAATATCTTCCCATTCAATAATTTCAGGTATTGCCATCCACAATTTTATATTTTCTTCATCAATATTTTTTAACTTACTAATTAATTTCTCATTCCATTCATCTTGATTTCTTATTGCTTTAATTTGATCTATAAAATTAAAATTTTTCTTATAGTCATCTTTTTTATAATACTTAAAGCATTCTTTCAAAAAATCTTTAATATTTACGACTGTAACTTTAGCAGAAACAGTAAAAGCAACTTTTCCTGTCACTAAACTGTTGCCAAAATATGAATTCTTTTTAGGTTTACCTGTTATTTCCTCAATTAAGTCTTGTTCAATATCTACTCCAAAATCTGATATATCTCCAATTTTACTCAATTGTTCTAATGTATTTTTAGGATCAGAAGCAAGTGTTCTTTTTCCAATTTTTCTAATACTTTTTCTATCGACAATATTTAGAACAGTTTTAAGTCCAAAATCATCAACACAATGTATTTTATCAATCATTGAATGCCCATATCCAAATGGAATGGCGAATATTCTATCCTGATTATTAATTGTTACTGATATAAAATAAATGCCCTTTGAGCTTTGATTAAATAGATTAGCGTCACTTACATTTCCTTGAAAAAAATTATTAAGCCATTTAGGAGGGTGTGTATTAGAGTTATCATAATAAAACACTCCTTCATTTAACTTAATTTTTTCGTATTTTTTCCCTAGAACATCATTTACTTTCTTACCTTTTTTTAGTAAGTAAATTGATATTTTATTGGTAATGTCAGCAGTCATAAGGTCTATGGTTACAAATTGGTGGCAAGTCCAGAAAGAAGTAAATCTCTTATACAATAAAGGCTTTCTATTTCTTTAATATATATTTTTTTTAAATTAAAAATAGGATTAACATAATAGTTAAATTTTTCAATCATAGCGGCAGTTGGAATTATGATTGTTAAATTCTTAATCATAGTTGAATTAATAGATGTTACTATTGAAGAAGTTGTACCTAATTTATTAAAATTAAATGCACTTAATTGGCAATAAATATATTCTGAACTCAATTTTGAGGTATCTTTTTTATTAAAATGAGCAATTGCTTCATTCGAGATCATCTCCTCTGTTGTTATTGCTAACTTACCAACTGTCATTTTAAATGTAAGAATTGTAGTATTTTCTGGAATTATTGGAATTCTAAATTTTACAATTGCTTCTTTTGTAAGGCATTCATTTGTTGAAAAAATGTAAGAATTGCAATTTACAATATCCTTAATTGAAATCCATTTAACATCGTTTGTAATATCTTTGGAGAACCATTTAGTTTCATTTCTAGGTGGAGTCCTGCCTATACTAACATCAAACTCTGTATCGATAGCAGAAAAATTCCATCCTCTCGGCATCTCTTTCTCCAATTCCTCACACCATGCCATTTCCCCACCACTACTTTTATATGGCTTGCCATTCTCATCTGGAAAGTCAAAATCTACAAACCACTGTTTATAAATTGCTTGTGCAGTTTCTTCTAGCTTTGTAATCATTTTGTTATTTAACTCAATACGATCTTTAATTACATTATATTCCTTAACAATTTCTCGCTGCTTTTCTATAGATGGTATCGGTAGCTCAGTTTCACACATCTCATTCCAGCCAAATGTTTCCCTGGTACTACCATGCGACATAAAACGTGCATAACGATCAAATTCTGGTCGCCTAAACCACATCATTAAATACTCTGGCAATAATTCGTTACAATCTTTAATCTCAAAAGTTTTATAGGATTGTGAGACTATTGCGTCCTCGGTTGAATTTAAAGCAATTGAAATCTTATCCCCATTGCGAGACGTTACTGGACCATATGCAAATTGGTTTTTTTTAACCAATCTGTAAGTAGACATATCTGTACCAACTGTGTTGGCAATAGATGGAATCAAGATTTTTTGTATGCTTACACCAAGTAAATTAGTTACCTGACTAGATTTATTTCTTACATTTACCTCGTGAATATAATTGCCGAGTGGTTTATAGTTTGATCTCATAGCCAAGTTCTTTAAAAACGGTTAAAAGATCATTCTTAGAGTCAGCTTCTGATTTTAGTAATTCACTAAAATCAGATTGCAAGCTTTCCATTTTTTCTTGAAAATTGATATTTTCGTCTCTGTCTTTAAATTCAATGTACTTACTTGGTACTAACGAGTAGTCTTTTTTAATAACTTCATCTAACGATGCGCTATAACAAAATTCAGGTGTGTTATTATAGATACTACCATGATCAACTTGTTGCCAACTGTGATAGGTGGTTGTGATGTCTTCGATATTCTCTTCTGAAAATTGTATAAATTTTTTTTCAAATGGAATACCAACTTGTCGTAAATCCATAAACAAGACCTCTTTTTCGCGGTTGCGATATTTTTTAACAGCATTATTTATAGTAACTGTATGCTCTTTTTTATTTTTGTTTAAAATCCACAATGTCACACTAATATCAGTTGTGTAGAATAATTTTCTGGGCATAATTATTATCGCTTCTACTAAATCATTTTCTAATAGTTTTTTACGAATTTTATACTCATCGCCACCGCCACTTAATGCACCATTGGCTAATAAAAAACCAGCAACACCATTCTGGCTTAATTTACTAGCCATATTTAAAATCCATCCATAATTAGCGTTGCTTGTTGGTGGTACATCATAACCTGCCCAACGTGGATCATCCGTTAGCTCATTGGCTGCTCGCCAATCTTTTTGGTTAAATGGTGGGTTTGCCATTATAAAATCAGCTTTTAAATCTGGATGTTGGTCATTACTAAATGTATTAGCTGGTACTGCACCTAAATTTGCTGAAATACCACGAATGGCTAAGTTCATTTTTGCTAGTTTATAAGTGGTAGATGTATATTCTTGGCCATAAATAGAAACCTCCTTCTTGCTACCGTTATGGTTCTCTATAAATTTAACAGATTGCACAAACATGCCACCACTACCACAAGCAGGGTCGTAAATTACACCTTTATATGGCTCAATTAGTTCTGCAATAAGATTTACAATACTTTTTGGAGTGTAGAATTCTCCTTTACCTTTTCCTTCCGCAATAGCAAATTTCTTTAAAAAATATTCATACACCTTACCAATAACATCTTGCTCAGGGTCCTTTAACGTATCAATGTCATTAATGGTATCTAAGAGAGCAGATAGCTTAGCAACGTCCATATTTAGACGTGAAAAATAGTTATCCGGAAGTGCCCCTTTTAAAGATTGATTATTTTTTTCAATCGTATGTAGAGCGGTATCAATTTTAATAGCAATATCACCTTGTTTTGCATGTTTAATCAAGTAACTCCAGCGAGATTCTTCTGGCAAATAAAACACATTATCTTTTGTGTAGAATTCAACCATTTCAATAAATTTTTCTTTACCTTCATCAACTAATTTTTTTCGTTGCTTTTCGAAGGTGTCACTTGCAAATTTTAGAAAAATTAAACCAAGCACAATATGCTTATATTCAGCTGGCTCTACTGAACCGCGTAATTTATTTGCACTATCCCATAGCGTCTCTTCTATACTTTTTACTTTTTTTGATTTTTTAGCTTTAGTCATATTATCTTT
>CAYSVN010000024.1:0-15702 GCA_964434585.1 uncultured Candidatus Peribacteria bacterium
TAGTTATCTTATTATTATACAAAATATTAATTTTTTATATAATTTAATAAAAAATGTGGCCTCCACAAGAGGCCACGAGCCACCTTTATCGGTTGTAAAGTGCAACCGCAATTACTGTCCATATAAAAAGGAAAAAGGAAATGTAGAATCCTATTTGCCATACAATATCTGGAAGTGTTATTAAGGGCATACCTCTCCAATCCAATAAGTGAAGGAACTTGTTTGTATATTTATATTATAATATCTATTTTTTATGTCAAAAATTATAAACAAATAAATTATCATTATATATTTAGTAGTTATTTTTTACCTTTTTTAAGCCAATTAAATACTTTATAATATATGTAGAAAATAACTCTACATATGAAAAATCCTGCGCTATCATCCACCGATATTAAACGTATTTACAGCCTGCTAGAAAAACTAGGCTGTAATAAGCGTGAGGTAGATATCTATCTACAAAGCTTACAGCTGGGGCCAAGTTCTGTTCAAGAATTGGCCCGCCGCCTTAAACAAAACCGTGTTACTGTGCACAGTGCTGCACAACAAATGATAGAGAAAGGCTTTTTGTTTGAAACTCGCAAAGGTAAACGTCGTTTACTAGTTGCAGAAACCCCTGGGGCACTGCGACAGTTTTTACAAAAGAAAGAACAGGAGCTAGATGTATTAAAAGAAAGTGTGGATTATGTTTCTGAGATTTTAATACGTATGAACCGACACGAACGCAACACCGTTACTACTAAGATGTACGAAGGGGCGGAAGGTGTAAAACGAATGTTAGAGGAATCATTACAAGCAACCACAAAAAAGATGTATGTATTTTCTTACGCACAGCGTATTTCTGAAATTGTAGATCCTGCTTACCTGGAACGCTACTTTGCTCGGCGGTCTAAAAAAGGAATTACATCTCAGTTAATTTTAGCACCAGGAGAGTTCTCTAAAAAAATGAAGACCAAACAACAGCAGTATAAAACAGAGATTCGATTTTTAGCCCCTAATGTCCATTGGCGTTCTGGTATTTTTAGTTGGGATAATACCGTGGCTATTATGTCCTATACTGAAGGCAAAGTAACCTGCACCGTTATTGATAGCGAAGATATTGCAGTGTTTTTTCAAAAAATTATGTTTGATTTATGTTGGCAGCAAACAAAGGCGTAGCTAACTAACTTATAACTAAAAAATATTTAAGATAATGGCAGGCGCGATAGGACTTGAACCTACGACACCTGGTTTTGGAGACCAGTGCTCTACCAGCTGAGCTACGCGCCTTTGTCTTAATAATGATTGTACTTACTGTGCAGTGTAAACTTGTCGATGTGAGTAGTTTATGCTGAGCGCAGTCGAAGCACGCCTTTGTCTTATAATAATTGTGCTTGATATGCAGTGTAAACTATATCCATGTAAGTAGTTTGTGCTGAGCGCAGTCGAAGTACGCCTTAGTAATTTTTTAAAGATCCAAGGCTACGCAGGTAAACTTGGACCGTGAGTATACGTCAGATAAAATCCAGAGTCTACTATTAACATCCGCACCCACAACCTTCGTCTTCACAGTCTTCTGTTTCGTATGCTTTAATCATTGTGCGAAGTGAAGAAATGTTCTCGTGCTTTTGCTCTAGCATTGTTTGCCAAAAATCACGTTGATCATCATCAGTAGCTTCTTCTACGTACATTTTGATACGTTTACAAGATTTACTTTCTTGTACTAGCTGTGCGTAGAAATTATAAAGTTGGTTATCGAGCATCATAAAGAATGGGGGTAACGAAATATCTAAACTGTATCTATCTTAACGAGTATTTATAGTAAAAAAAAGGTTAATAAGGTTGATGGTCCTTCGGTACAAAAATTTGTCATCCTGAGTATTTTTATTATTTGCGCAGTAGAGAAATAAAAAATGTGCCGTACTTCGACTAAGCTCAGTAGGCGACAAATTTTCACTCAGGACGACACTATTTTTTATTTTTTTTATTCTAAACAAAAAGCCTCCAGATGGAGGCTTGTTGCTTTATTAACGTTAAAAGGGAATTAACCTGCTTTTACAGCGTCTTTAAGAGTTTTTCCAGCTTTGAATGTTGGACAGTACATAGCAGGAATTTGGATTTTTTGGCTTGTATCGCGTGGGTTAACACCAACACGAGCAGCACGGTGAGATACTTTGAAAGTACCGAATCCAGTTAGGGTAACATTGTTACGTCCCTTAAGCTCAGAAGTAATAAGGTCTACAAATGCTTCGTAAGCAGCAGCAGAAGCTGTTTTAGTGATACCAGCGGCATCAGCCATAGCAGCGATAAGATCTTTCTTAGTCATAGTGAAAGAGGGTAAAGAATTAATACATGGCTATGGTAAGCCGATAATTCTTAGTTGTACAGAGGAATTAGTTGCCTGATTCTATTAAATGTTGTTTAGATATATAAAAAGAAGGCTTTTTGCTGATTTTAGGCAACATTATGCGCTTAAACAGCAAGGAAAATACAATACTTAGCAGCTGTAAACTGAAATAGTAAGTAGTAAGTAGTAAGTAGTGGGTGGTGAGTAGTGTTCTGCGGTAAAATACCAACAATGATTGATGTATTTTAAGCTGAGACGCTACTCACTACAACCTATCGACTACTTACTAACTTTCGTTATTAACAATCACCTGTTGGCCAATAGCAAAGAATGTACTTACCGCCCAATATAGTGAGACTGCCGCTGGGAACTGGAATGCAAAGACGCCAATCATTAACGGTAGTCCATACATCATCATGGTGCGTTGCATTTTTTGAGGATCATCTGCCCAAGACTGTTTTTCTTTTTTCTTAGATACATCAATTACTTTTTGGTTCGCTCCTTTTTTCTTATCTTGATTGGCGAATGCAAGTTTCATTTGGAAGAACTGAGCAACCATAAGTAGCGGAGGCATAATTAACCAACTAGGACGTGTAATGTCGAGCGCTAAGAACATTGTTTTAAATGCTTCTAGTGGTGCGGTACCATAAATAAGATGCTGATTAGCGCTAATATCAATACCATCACGTACAATAAAGAATAGACCAATTAGGATTGGGAATTGAATAAGAAGAGGTAAACATGACCCTGCTGGATTAATGCCTTTTTCTTTCCAGAGCTTCATGGTTTCTTTTTGTAGTAGCTGAGGATTATTTTTATGCTTCTTTTTTAAGGCATCAATTTTTGGCTGAATAGCTTGTAAGTTTTTTTGGTTTTCTAACGAATGCTTGGTTGGAATATAAAGTAAAAACTTTATAATAAGTGTTAGCACAATAATTCCTAGCCCTAAGTTTGGACCCGGCATAAATGAGGAAATCCAAAGTAATGCGTTATAAAGAGGTTTTGTAATAAATGTTCTAAACAACTGTGTAAAGAATCCTGGTTCGCCTACAATAATAGTTGTACTAACAACGCTTGCATCTTCTGCTGCATCTTCTGGTAATGGCAACGCAACAATGTATTCCCCTGCTTGTGGGAACGCAACACCTAGCCATGGTTTTAAATCTATTTTTTTAGATTTTCCAACGCTCACCACAATATCCTTTGGACAGCTTGTAACTTCTGTGTCTATTACTACCGCTTCGCCTTTTGTAGAAATATTAAATGGCGCATTAGGACACCTGCTTGCAATAGTATATGGCTCACTGGTGTTATTGCGTACAACCATCATAGGTGCCACACCGGTATTAATAGTATTGTCTACTGCTGAAAGTCTAATACTGGCTTCTTGCGCTGGGTCGCTGCTTGGAAAAAACCATTGCTGTAATTGGTTAGATACAAACCATGCCAGAATAAAAATTAATGCAAGTTGTAGCCAGTTAATCTTTTGTTTTTGAGCCATAGGATTCTAAAGTTTTCGTAAATTGAATAAATTGCTCGACGTCTTCTTTAATTTGAGCATAAGGAGCGTCCAGACTAGCCGATCTTGGTGCGATCAGCAACTGCAGAGTAGGCAAATTGTGTCGATCTATTAAACTGGTACGCACTGCTTCGCGACAACGGCGACGCATGCGATTTCTTTTAACAGCCAACTTGTTAAGTTTAACGCTGGCAGCTGTGCCAATATACCAAGTTGGTTCAGTTGGCTCTTTTAGCAAAGGTGCGCTAACGACATATGTTAAAACCATCGTTTTTGTTTTAAAAACCCTACCTTTTCTACGAAGCCAAAGTACTTGTTTTCGTCCTGAGAGACGTTGAATATTCATGATTGTTAATAGTAGTTTTTACCTTTATAGATACATCTGTCAATGGCATTTTCTGTTAAGCGCACTATAAAGCCATATACTGCAAGTATATTCTTTATCTTTTCCCTCCTTACTTATGGACTGGTTATCTATGGACAAGCTATCTCTCTTTTTAGCGAGTAGCCAATTCCAAACAGTGCTATATGCACTCCTTATTTTAATTGGTGGTTGGATTGTTGCTGCAATTCTTGCCACCCTTCTTGCTCGAGTTTTAGAAGAAACTGGACTGGGCAAATTTCTTGGCCGTTGGGTTTTTGGCCCAAAGCGTGATGTTTCATCACTACTCTCACAAGTTGTGTACTACGTTACACTTGTGTTTGCTGTTATTCAGGCATTGGATATTTTAAACATTGCCGAAATTCCTGATACACTGCGTAGTTTTATGTTCCAACTGCTTAATGCTGGCATTCTACTACTAGTAGCTGCAGTTATTGCTAACGTTGTTAAAGCAATTATTAGTAAAGGCGTTGACGGTATGAACGTTGCAAAACTTACAGACAAAGGGACACAACACCAAGTTGCGCACAGCATTGGTGAAATGTTGTACTGGTTAATTTTCTTACTATTCCTACCACTTGTGCTAGACGCACTTGGTCTACAAGGTTTACTAGGACCAGTTAATAGTATGCTTGATAAGATTCTTTCATTCTTACCAAATATTTTTGCAGGGATTGTTATTCTTGTGGTTGGTTGGTTTGTTGCCCGTTTACTACAAAAAGTTGTACACAGCCTACTTAAAAGTACCGGTGTAGATAAAGCAGGTAGTAAGGTTGGCCTTAGTGATATTAGTATTTCTAGCCTGGTTGGCCAAATTACCTTTGCGCTTGTTATTGTGCCAACATTGGTTTCAGCGTTAAATACACTTAATATTCCTGCTGTTACTGGCCCAGCTAGTGACATGCTTGCTAAAATCCTTGGTGCTATTCCAAACATTTTAACTGCTGCTATTGTTGTAGCTGTTGCTTACTTTGTAAGCATGGTAGTAGAGCGTGTTGTTAGCGATGTTCTTAGTGCTGCTAACTTCGATAAATTTATGAAAGCAATTGGCCTGCCAGATAGCCTTACCGGTAAACACAGTGCATCTGTAGCTGTTGGTAAACTTGTGATGATTATTATTATGATTTTCTCTGTTATTGAAGCTGCTGAACTACTTCAGTTTGAAGTACTTTCAGACTTACTTGCACAGTTCCTTACCTTTGGTGGACAAGTAATTGTGGGAATTATTATTATTCTTATTGGTCTGTTCTTTGCGAACTTAGCTGCACACGCTGTAGAAAGTTCTAAAATGAAACATGCTCACTTAATGGGCGTTGTGGCTCGTGTCGCTATCCTTGTTATTACCATTACGATGGGTCTTACCCAAATGGGTGTTGCTACAGACATTATTAATACTGCCTTTACCCTTGTGTTAGGTGCTATTGCTGTGGCTGGTGCTATTGCCTTTGGTTGGGGTGGACGTGAGGTTGCCGCAAGAAAACTAGAGCAATGGTGGAAGTAGATTAAACGTTGCAAACATCTAAAACGTAGAAAACGTTCAAGAAGGGCCTCGCTTTACAACTGTAGAGTTAGGTCCTTTTAGGATTTTAAAGAAGTGTTATACTGTAAATATGACTTGTTTTTTGTTTTCATATTTTAAAATACAATAAAATATTGTGGTAATTTGACATTTTTATCTTACATAGAGTAAGGTGATAAGTGACCTGTGTCGGTCTTTCACAATTTCTTTTCTTTTATGAGGTGCACAATGAAAATTTATTTTCACGTTCTTGCCTGCCTCGTCTTTGGGGTACTTCCACTACTTGCCCAGGGTCAGGAGAATCCTATTATTGTTTTGGAGAATGAATTAGACGCTCCCAAAACAAAAACGTTACCACACTCCCCTGTCGGAAAAAAAAGTGGTTTATGGGAATGGACTCCTATCGCCGAACATCATCATTCCATTGTCGAAATTCATTCGGCTGGTGGTGTAGGCACTGGTGTTGTTGTTGAAATTGACAAAGACAAGTACTTAAAAGGTGGCCATGAAGGCTACGTTTTAACAGCTTTTCATGTTGTCCAAGATGACAAAGGTGAAGGCAACATCAAGATTAAATTTCGTAATGGCAAGCGCGCAAAAAAGTGTCGTATTGTCCATGCGAATGAACACAAAGATGTTGCATTGCTTTGGGTTTGGGTACCAGAAGGTATTCCTGCTTCATCAATAGCTAAGGATTCAATTAAAGCTGGTGATGAGCTAGAATTTGCTGGCCTTGGTGGCGGTTCAAAGTTGAACTGCTGCATACGCCATTTTTCGGCGACGGCTTCAACGCCTTCAAGCTTGGAGAAAATCTTTGCTGATGTGCCATTACTTCCAGGTGATTCTGGCGGACCAGTTTTTAACCAACAACAAGAGGTGGTTGGCATCATCTCTGGTGGCTGGTTCTGGTTTAACGGTGGCATTACCACTGCAACTGGAACATCGATTCGTACCACGTGGCCTGCTCGTGCTAGCAACGTTGGTCCATTACAAACATTAGTGGACAAAAAAAACGAAAAACTAGCGTCTAAGTAATCGCTATCTCACTAAGGAAAGGAGTTCAACATCAACATAAAAACTAATACCTTAACCCCGGTGCCCTTACAAATGTAAGGGCACCAATTTTTTACATCTTAGCAACACCCATCCCCACTACAACAGCTTGGCTGCTCTTTAGCAGCTGGCACCATGCATTTATTGGGTGCTGGGCAGTTTGTTATGGTTGGTACCATTGCAAACTTATTATCTTTAAAATCTAGAGTATAGCGGCCAACAGTATCCGCCTGATATTCTACTTCTACTTCTAGATCTTGTAATTTTAACTTCATCTCTGATAATTCAATAATACTTAGTAACTTACTTGGCACTAAACGATGGTCGATATCATCTGCTAGCCATAGTTGTAGTGTAGCAAACGATTCTTGGCGCACTGTACCACCACAATCTATAAAGTCTTTGGTGCGCCTACCTACTTCTGTTACGTGGAAATGAGGCTGTACGAATTCGCCATCTGGTAATACAAAGGTAATAGCATCTAGTGTTGTAAGCGCCTGTTTAAGTCCGGCAAGCTTCATGTAATACTCGCATTATAAATACCTTCTACTGCTTGTTTTACACTAGTAGTAAATTCTTCTGGTGTTTGGTGAACATTTAGGTCTTGGGCCAAAGCGCGTGAGAAGCTTGCAATAATACCATTGTTAACTGCTAAGCGCTCTTCGGCTTCTTCCCGGCTGTAACCTCCAGAAAGCGCTACCACCCTTACTACATTTGGGTGCTCTATAAGTTCTTGGTAAAAGTTTGGTTGTTCGGGCAGGGTTAGCTTGATCATCACAAGTTCATTTTCTTTTAATGTATGAAGCCCTTTTAATAGTTCATTTTTAAGTATGGTTTCAGCCTCTGCTTTGCTTGGCGAATGAATATCAATTTCTGGTTCCATAATTGGTACCATCTCATGTGCGATTACTTGTTTAGCAATCTCAAGCTGTTGCGCTACTACGTCTGCAATCCCCTGCTGGTTTACCTCTTTAATAAGTGCACGCTCTTTGGTGCCAAATATAAGGAATTTTTTTGCAACTGTTAACACATCATCTAGATCTGGAATGTTGTTCATTAGCTGTACGCCGTTTGCTTCGGCTGCTAAACCTTTATCAATTTTTAAAAATGGAACAATCTGCTTTTTTGTCCAAAGATACTTACCTGCTGGAATTCCCTCGACGCCATTTTCCATCGTATGTTGAAATAAAATTGCACCAATAATACTGCCTCCATTAAAGGCTTCGTTCGTCATAATACGGCAGCGCATACCATGTACCTGGGCGAACATTTCATCTTCATCGGTGTAGTCTTCATCGGTAACACCGTAGGCTTTTAATGCCTTAGGCGTACTACCGCCACTTTGGTCTAGCGCGGCAATAAAGCCAGGCTTGGTACGCATTTGTTCTAGTTGTTGTTGGAATAGTGTTGGTTTCATAGTTACCAGTATACATTACTGCCGCGTTTTCGTCACCGATAAATATCTAAGTATTAAGTATAATACTTTTATAAAACCATAGAGAAAAACCCAACGCGAAACTCGCGCTGGGCTTTTTGGTGTCGTGGTTGTGACCCAACTCCTAGTTAGAAATTGAATCGAGTTTCTCGAGAGTACGAATCATGTCTACTGCTGCCTGAGCAGATCCACATTTCGCAATAAGTCGTTTTGCATCGAGAAGAGCATCGAGTGCTACATCACCACCTTTTTTAGCCGGACGTCCGACCTTTGGGGTGGTTTTTCCTGGTGGACGTCCACGTCGGCTGCGAGTTAGACCTGCTTTCGATTTAACGTTCGCTACCATTGGTGCCGAGACTTTGATACCTGTTCTTTTTAGCGCTTCAACAACATCCTTGGCGGATGCTGTAGGATTTGCACTTACGAAGTCCCGAATTTCTTGGGACTTGTTCACTTTTCTTTTAGCCAACTTGATGACTCCTCTTTCCCACGACAGCTACTAATTTAACGTGGGATACGTGTACCAAATCACCATGATGAGCCACTACATTCTTGTAGTAGACTCGTGATTTGTTAGCAGTTAGCAGCTAGATAGGAAAGTACGATGTTTTAAAGAACATTTAGTATAATATATTAACATTTTTTAAATATTTGTCAATATATGATCGGTGTTTATTTTGAAAACTTCAGACATAATCAAAGCATGAAATCAATCTTCTATAAAACATCATTGCTTGCTTTTATTGTTGGTGGAGCGCTGCATTACTGGTTAAGCAGTATTGATACTGTAGTGCCGGTGCTTGGTAGTTTTGCCAAGCTACAACCCGCCCTTAATACTGGTATTGCTTGGAGTATTAAAATACCAACAATAATTCTACCAATACTTATTATTACAGTGCTTGGTTTTGTTTTACATTTAGCGCATGATAATTCAGACAAATTTTCTGCCTACGGTTATGGTTTAGTATTTAGTGGAGGTCTTTTAAACCTAATAGACCGTTTGCCCGATAGCGCCGTTAGTGACTACTTTGCTGTCGGTACGTTCCCCATTTTTAACGTACCCGATAGCCTTATTAGCATTGGGGTAGCTTTGCTTTTATGGAGGTCATTAAAAAGAGGATAATATTGACAAAATAAATATATATGTCATTATATTATACATGGAAATCTCAAAACATCACATAGATGGCAGAACAGGTATTATTATTAAGATTGATGAACCTGGAGACTTAGATACCATGTATCGAACTATACATGAACAGCAGAGGCTTAAAATAAAAGATATCCAACGTGATAAAGTTTTTGTATTAATTGTCTTTGGAAAAAAGCCAAAGAAAAAATCTGAACAATGTTTAAGCCGTCCAGATCTTAAAGATGGCTGGTATCCAGTAAATAATAGGATAGATATGAACATTGCGAGTGACTGGCATGCGCATAATGGCGTTGTGATACATTGCCCATATCAAGAAGAAGTTGTTATTCCTACAGGAGTGTCTACAGAAAATTTAGTCCACGAAGGAAGAAAATCTACAGGTATTTATCCTATAAGTGGAGCACTGCCAGACAGGGAACGTCAACTAGTTTTAAATGAAGCAGTTACAAAGTTTACCCCTGATATTGTTCAGCCATCTGGCTATAGTTTAATCATTCCAGCAAGAGAAACACATGTAAAAATGACTGCTCCAGAAAACCATAATGGTACTGGAGGATTCGTGCAGCGTAGAACTTGGTCAGACTAAAGTATACTACTTTACTTGGTCTAGTAATGCTGCAAAATTCACACATTGTTCACGAGAACCAAAATGACCCCCGCCTGGAATCACAATTGGCTCCACATTTAAATAGCTAGCGATTTTTTCTGCATGCCACAGTGGTACGTATGGATCATTATCGCTATGGATAATAGTAAATACTTCAGCATTATTATTAATTGCTTCCCAGTTAAACGGCTTATTGTAAAAGGTGTTATTAATAACATCGAACTGTGTGTTATCTAGCTCTGGCGTCGTTAAGTCTTCTATAAAACCGGCAACAAATATTGCTTGTTTTACAGTATATTTTTCAAGCAGCGAAAGCATAAATGCACAGGCAATACTGTGGCCAATAACAATGGTCTCACTATTAAAGTTATACTGTAATTCATCTATTACATTCATCCAGGTGGTTAAATTTTGATTTTCGGGTGTAGGAAAATTTGGGGTTGTAACACTATAGCGTTGTTGCTCTAAATTTTGTTTTAACCATGGAATCCAGTTATCTTGGTTATTACCGTAAGCACCATGGATAATAAGGGCGTTTTTCACTACTACTTTTTAAATTTATCCAGTAATGACTTTGCAGAATCAATCATACTTGGTTCATGCTTTGCTTTAATGTCTTTATCGTGTTGCTTGCTTAGTTTTTCCACTTGTTTTGCAAGCTGTTTTTGCTCAGTTTGCATCATGTCTGCTTGTGTCTCTAACTGTTTATTAAGTGCTTCTAACCCTATAACACGCTCCTTAAGAATTTTATTTTTTTCTTCGACTGTACTTGCGTTTTTAAGGTCTTTTTCTTGTTGGCTAATTTTAGATTTAGAATCTTTATGGTCTACCTTCATTTGTTTATACTTTGTACTAAGGTGCGAGCTTCTATGCAGCACCCCGTAGAGGCCTAATGCCAACATTACTTGAGCTACCAGCGCAATAAGTAGGGCAATCATTGTATAATTTGCAAAGCTGGCTGGCGTAACACCAGGTAACCACCTGGTAAGCGATGCAACTTGCTCGCCTGTTAGGGCAAACGTTAAAAATGCATAAACCCAAGCTAGGTTCGAAATACTAATTAAAAAGAAGATAAGTGTTTTCATGCTGGTATTATAATGAAAAACGGCCGCCTTCGCCATGCTACAACCCACTTTATTATAATGATACATATTTACTTACCACAGAGGCTACGGCGTGCCTTTATTATTCATTCCGCTTGGATAATTCAAAGACCACGACGTAGCTATCAATTTTAATTTTATTATTATCACTTGATATTAATACTTATTATAAAGCGAAGGCGGGTCGTTTCAACGTTTTACTAATGATGGCAAACATGGCCCGTTGCATTAGTATGCCTACCAAGCTGAAAAGCTTTGGCAGCAAAGAATGTGGCAATAGGCACCGCGAGTAGTAGCGCAGTACTACCAACTAAGGTTCTGGTAATTTCTTCGGTAATAAATTCCGAGTTAACAATAAGCCACCAAGGCATACTACGTTCTGTAAAAAATAGTAAAAATAATGGTAGCGAGGCGCCAGCGTAAGCTAGTGCTAGCGAGTTAATAAGCGAAGCAATATGCTCTTGGCCAATACTCATACCTCTTGTGTAGAGTTCTTTAAAGTCTAGTGAGTGATTCGCCTTACTTAATTCATCAATCGCTGCTGTTTGGGCTGTTGTAATATCATCCAGAATGCCAAGGGTACCAATAATCATTCCACCTAGTAGTAGACCCCTTAAATCAACGTGTGCAAGCGGGCCTGTCATTACAAACATAGCTTCTTCTGTACCTAAACCAGCAAGTTGTAACCAGCTTGTTACCACTACAGCTATTACAATAGCAATAACAAGGGTAATAATAGTACTGATAACAGCAATACTAGTACGCCTGTTAAAGCCATGTGCTAAATAAATAGAAGTAACAGCAATACCAATACAACCAATAATACTAATAAGCAGTGGTGAGTGTCCGGCGACAATTTGTGGAATAACAAAAAAGAATAGTATGGCAATAGAAAGCACCAGCCCTAACATAGAGCTAAACCCTTTTTTACCACCTAATGCTATGCCCAATAAAAAGAAGGCAAGAATAAACCATAATACTTTATTGTAGCGGTAGGTTTCTTTTATAAAGTAACGCACGCCTTCTGTGGTTTGTAGTTTTTCTACCACAATATTAGTACCAACATCAGTTGTTACGGTTGGCTTACCAACAATGCTGGCGTGCTCTGTTTCTAGCACTTCTCCGTTCTCTAAATTAATGGTTAACTGGTATAAATCTCGCAGGACTCCAAACTGTTCTGTTTGTTCTACTAAAACTTTACTGACCACCGTCCCTACTATATGTTCGCTATCTTCCACAATTGGTGGAGCTTGGGCTAATGTAATGGTTGGTAATAATACCATTACTGCGGTAATACCTAGTATCCATCGGTGGTAATTATTTCTTAAAAAGTTCATCATGACTGTAGCATAACAGAATTAATCTCATCAATCGATGATTCAATAAGTCTACGTGTGGAGTTAAATAAATGCATTTCCAAAGCTTCTTCTGTGGTAAACCAGCCGTAATCAGTAAATTCTTCGTTTGTAACAACTTGCTGCAGTTCTACACTAGAGATTGTCGCTAAGAAATCAGTAAATTCAAACCGAAGATTTGGATCTTTAAAATCTGCACTAGGTTCTTTTACTGCTTCTCCTAATTTTTTTATAATTTTAATTTTGGCATTTAGCTCTTCGCTTGTTTCCCTTATAAAAGCCTGCTCTGCGGTTTCACCTGGTTTTATTCCCCCACCGTTTACAACCCAACCATTCCATTTTGGCCCAGTACCCAGAAAGAATGCTCGCTCTGGATTTACAATAATTCCACCAGCCACTTCTTTTGTTCTTATGCTCATACTTTAAAGCATATCAAAATTACCGTATACAATCGATGTTAAGACTTTTTACTGAAAGTAATAACGCAAAGAATTTAAAAGGCGAACGCCTGGCCACCTCCAAGGCGGATTTTTTTCAATGTTATCTGATATTTTTTCTAAGCCTTTCCAGGCTTCTTCTAAATAGTTTATTTCATCATGAGTTAACTCTCTGTTGTTAAATGCTTCAATATTATTAGCAAATATTAATGCAAAAACTTTTCCTCTATCTTTTAATATTTTTAATAATGCCAGTTTATACATTCCTATGGTGCTAAAGCTTGAATTAGCTGGAGCTTCTGGGTAGAGATTTAGCCTCTCTTGTATTTTTTTAATAGCATCATCAATAGCCTGATTGTCAAAATTTACTGTTCTTTTTAAGGATTTTTGCTTAAAACGCTCTAATCTTGCGGGAATTTTTTCCTTATTGTTTTTAGATGTGTATGGCGTTTTTACATGTTGTGGCATGCCACCTTCTGCAAATCTATCATACAGTTCTCTGGCCCAAGCATCTGTGTCTTTTTTTATTTTTATCTCTATTTCTTCGGTAGTAGGAGCGCTTTCTTTATCGCCCACTACTTCTGCCTGAGCTCCTTCTGTTTTAGGTTTAAAATCTAGAGTAGAAGGAGGCTCTGTTAGTAGATTTTCTTGTTGTGGTAGTTTTGATTTTTGTTTTCTTAACACTGTGGCTGCATTTTTACATTGCTCCACAGCTTCTTCAATACGCCAATCAACTTCTATTATTTTATCAAATTTTTCTTCTATCTTTTTACGAATTTTACTATGATCAATCTTTACATTTTCTGCCAGTGGGTCAGTAGTCATCTCTATAAACACTAACTGTCTTATCATACTGTCTTGCTCTTCAAATTCTAGGTCTTCATCTGGTATGTTTTCTGCTTGCGCTTCTGAATTACTAATTAACAATTCCCAGTCTGCATTGGTTAATTTGTAAGAGCTGTCTTCCGACGACTCATGGCCTGATTTTGGTATTTCACCCATCTTATTATTATAACATGGTTCGGCTACGCCCACCATAACAGAAGCTATATCCTATAGACTGAATAAAGTGTGTAAGTATTAAATCAATACAAACAAAAAAACCACCTTACGGTAGTTTTATCTGGCGGAGCATGTGGGTCTCATGCCCTTCTTTGGTCTATTAGAAATATTGCTACAAACAATAGATATAAGTATAATATTTTCTTATGGAAAATTATATTTCAGAAATTATTGTCGGCGTTATTACAACAATAATTGTTGGGTGGCTTGGATTAGGCAAGTCAAAAGTTGTTGTAATACGTGGTCAAAAACGAAATAATAAGTGGAAGTGGTTAATGATTTTTTCAGTATTGTTAGGTGTTTTAGATATCTATCTGATGATCAATGGGCGTACGATACTTGGTTTAGAACCTGGAATTTTATTGTTAGCGGCTGTTGTTAGTTATTATGGAAGCAAGCTACTTAATTGGCTTTTTGGTTCTTAAGTTTAATCGCTATCAAACATCTAAGTATATAAGCAGCCACATATTGTATAGCATTTACAGCTGTAGGTTATAAAAAAAATGCGATACAATAACAGTAATCTATCTAAAGCTATTTAGAGTCTTACTTCATAATAAGCTAGCACATATGAATGACATTATATGCCCACATTGCAATAAAACCTTTAAAGTTGATGATGCAGGGTTTGCGGATCTACTTAAGCAGGTTCGTGATGATCAATTTAAACAAGAGGTACATGACCGCTTAGCCATTGCACAACGCGATCAAGAGAATGCAGTAAAGCTTGCAGAAGCAAATATTAAACAGAAAGCACAAGAACACCTTGCAAAAAAAGATGCTGAAATAGCAGCCATGAAATCAACCATAGAGAATGAGGAATTGCAGAAAAAACTTGCGATTACCCAAGCAGTAAACGCTGTTGAAAAAGAACGAGACGACCTTAAAAACAAGCTGCAAAGCAAGGAGCATGAGATGCAAATTAGTAATAATGCTTTAAAAGAACAGCATGAACATGAATTGCGCTCAAAGGATGAGATTATTGAACGCTATAAAGATATGAAATTAAAGCTAAGCACCAAGATGGTCGGTGAAACCTTAGAACAACACTGCGAAGTTGAGTTTAACAAGTTAAGAGCAACCGCTTTCCCTCATGCTTATTTTGAAAAAGACAATGATGCCAGCACAGGCTATAAAGGTGATTATATTTACCGTGAATCTGATAGCGAAGGTAATGAAATAATTTCTATTATGTTTGAAATGAAAAATGAAGGAGACGAAACCAGTACAAAAAAACGTAATGAAGATTTTTTACAAAAACTTGATAAAGATCGTAAAGATAAAAAATGTGAATATGCCATTTTAGTGTCATTACTAGAGGCTGATAGCGAATTATACAATACTGGTATTGTTGATGTATCTCATAAATATCCAAAAATGTATGTAATTCGACCACAGTTTTTTATTCAGATTATCACCCTTCTTCGCAATGCAGCCATGAGCTCTTTACAATACAAAGCAGAGCTTGCACTGGTAAAAAACCAAAATATTGATATTACTAATTTTGAAAATGATATTAATACCTTTAAAGAAGGGTTTGCAAAAAACTACGACTTAGCTAGCCGTAAGTTTAAAGCCGCCATTGAGGGCATAGATAAAACCATTAAACAGCTGGAAAAAACTAAAGAAGCTCTTGTTTCTTCTGAAAATAATTTGCGCCTTGCTAATAACAAAGCTGAAGATTTAACGATAAAAAAGCTAACCCGTGGTAATCCGACTATGACTGCTAAATTTAAGGAGCAGGCAGATGG
>CAYSVN010000025.1:0-6371 GCA_964434585.1 uncultured Candidatus Peribacteria bacterium
GTTGGTAGGTCGTCACCATCTGCACGGTCGAAGATTTGGATGTCTACAACTTTACCACCAGCTCCACCAGGAAGCCTAAGTGAGCTATCTTTAACGTCTTTAGCTTTATCACCGAAAATAGCTTGTAGTAGACGTTCTTCTGGTGTTAGTTCGGTTTCACCTTTTGGTGTAATTTTACCAACAAGAATATCGCCTTCGTATACAGTTGCTCCAATACGAACAACACCGTCGATGTCTAAGTCTTTAAGTTTTGCTTCACCAACGTTTGGAATATCGCGGGTTACGGTTTCACTTCCTAGTTTTGTATCACGTACGTCTGTGGTGTAACTTTCAATGTGGATAGAGTCGTAAAATCCAACTCTTGCAACACGGTCAGAGATAATAATAGCATCCTCAAAGTTGTATCCTTCCCATGACATATACGCAACCATTAAGTTACGACCAACCGCTAATTCACCATCTTGTACAGAGGCTCCATCAGCTAATAATTCACCTTTTTTAACTTTATCACCAGTAAATACCCTTGGACGCATGTTAAAACATGTTCCTTGGTTTGAACGTTTAAAGACGTCCATAATATATTCCTTCTTTTTACCAGATTTATAGACGATGCTAATACTGCTTCCATCTACGTGGGTTACTTCGCCATCTTCTGAAGCTGTTAAGGCGTGGCCAGAGGCACGAGCGGTAATCGCTTCCATTCCTGTTCCAACTAGTGGAGCTTCAGGGGTAATAAGCGGTACTGCTTGCCGTTGCATGTTTGTACCCATGGATGCACGAGTGTTATCATCGTGTTCTAAGAAGGGGATAAGTGCAGTAGAAAGTGATAGAATTTGCTGTGGAGCAAAGTCTACGTGTGTTACATCTTTAATAGATACAAGTACTGGTTCACCAGCTCTACGACCAGAAACAGTCTTATGCGTAAATTCATGCATGTCTGTCATAGCTGTTTGCGCTTGCGCAATCGTTAAATGGCGCTCTTTATCAGCATCAAAGTATTCAAATTTATCACTAATGAATGAATAAATTGGTACAAAATCTTTCTTTTCTTTTTTAAGAGCAGCAACTACTTTTTTAGCACTAGCTTCTGTTAGTTGCTCGCCTGCTTTTGCTACACCTTTTACATTTTCTGAAAGGTGTCGGCCCACTAAGTCTTTACTATCAACAGGTAATGCATGTATTACAGACTGGTATGGAGTTTCTAGGAATCCGTATTCATTAACACGTCCATAAGCAGCTAAGTGTACTACTAGTCCAATATTTGGTCCTTCCGGAGTAGCAATTGGACAAATACGTCCATAGTGGGACGCGTGCACATCACGTACATCGAAACTCGCGTGTTCACGGCTTAAACCTCCAGGTCCCATTGCAGAAAGACGACGCTTGTGCGCTAGTTCTGAAAGTGGATTTGTTTGGTCCATGAACTGTGAAAGCTGTGAACTCGCAAAGAATTCACGTAAAGCGGCTGTAATAGGACGAGAGTTAATTAACTGTGTTGGGGTAACGGTTTCAATGTCCATTACCGTCATACGGTCTTTAATAATACGTTCGGTACGTACAAGACCAACACGGAATTTGTTTTGTACTAATTCACCAACACTACGGATACGACGATTTGAAAGGTGGTCAATATCATCTGGTACGCCGTCACCATTATTAAGGCGTAGAATTTCTTTTACAATTGAAACAAAGTCATCAATTTGGAACACACGGTACTCTTCTGTATCTGGGTGCTTGTTATCGAAACGGCGATTAAGTTTGTAGCGAGCAATACGACCCATGTCGTAACGCTTAAAGTCGAAGAACATGTCATCGATCATTTGCTTTGCATTTTCTGGCGTTGCTAAATCACCAGGACGAATACGCTTGTAGATACTTTGGTAGGCATCTTCTACTGTTTTAACAGTATCTTTCTCCAGCGTCATGGCAATAAAGTCCTTATCTGCTTTTCGTTCGTCTTTAAAGAGTTCTAAAATTTTATCGTCTGTATCGTAACCAAAAATACGTAGTAATTGTGTCATTGGCATTTTACGTTTTCGGTCGATTTTACAAATAAGTAAACCACGACGATCAGTTTCAAGCTCTAACCATACTCCACGTTTTGGAATAACTTTAGCAGCGTGATGCTTAGGGTTATCACTCATTTTAGAGAAGAACGCACCAGGACTACGTACTAATTGGTGAACAACAACACGCTCGATACCTCCTACAATAAAGGTTCCTTGTTCTGTCATTAGTGGTACAGCGCCTAGGAACACGTCTTGCTCTTTAATTTCGCCTGTTTCTTTATTAATAAGTTGCACCGTTCCTTTTAATGGGGCTTCGTAACTAAGATTACGACGACGACACATTGCTGGTGTGTATTTAGCAGGGTCGAAACTGTGGTTTAAAATTTTAAGTTCAAGCTTTGTACCAGAGAAGTCTGTAATAGGGCTAATTTCTTGTAAAATTTCACCAAGACCTTCTGTTAAGAACCATTCAAAGCTCTTAATTTGCATTTCAATAAGCGATGTTACCGGCATTGATTTTTCGTTTACTAGTGCCATACGACCACTATGATATTGCGCTGGCTGCACTTCTTTTGGTAAGCCAGATAAATGCTTAGGCGGTAAAGCTTTAACTGCATCAATATAGGGTTTTAAGTTTGGAAGTATCTCGCTTGAGACATCGAACTTATAACTATTGGTTAACTTTTTTGATGATTTTTTTGTGGCTGTTTTCTTAGGAATAGTTTTGGTTGCGGTTTTCTTGGCAGCTGGCATAACAAGATGAAAAGATAAGTAGACAGACACAGATACAACGCAATTGGCAATATTTTTTTTGCCAGTTTTGCGCTTTGTTCTGCGAAAAAATGAGACTTCGTAATGAGTGGTCAATCCGGTAATAATGGCTGGTAGTTTAGGGTGTTTTATGGCAGAGTCAAGGTTTTATTTGGTTGTTGATCAAATAAAGACTTCAAGTCTATTTTTAATGATGATATTTGTAAAATATAATAAAATATGTTATAATAATATTAAATACACACATTCCATTTTTTTTATGAAAAAAATTATTATTACCACGTTGCTTGCTCCATTTGTTTTAAGTGCTTGTAGTGATGGCATTACTATCCACCCGGAAGAAATTGATGACGTCGTTAACCATATCGCTGACTTTACAGATAAAACTGAGAATGGAGAAGGTATCCCGATGGATGACTTAATTGACTTTGCAGACGCTTTTAATGAGGCAACTGGGCAATATGACATATATAACTCTTGGGGTGAAGAGCCGTCAGCATATTTACAAGAGCTGGCAGAAGCCGCTTTTAAACTACCATACACTATGGAGCTTGAACGGACTGGTGATGAAGATATTTATCCTGTTACTGTCTCCATTGAAAACTACCCTGAATATGGTCATCGCCAAGTTGTCAACCAACCAGCAGATGGTGAGCGATACATGGTAGAAGTTGTTACGGAGGATAACTTCTTTTTAGGTGGAGGATATGCACGTGTAGACGGTGAATGGTTTACACGAGATAATTATAACAATGTGAATAATGCGCTAGAACTTAACTTGCTTGATATGGCTTCGTACTTTTATGAGGATGAAGCTGTATTGGAAGAAATAGGAGATAGCGCCCATAATTGTGGAAATGGGACTTGTACAGAGTTTACAATAGAATTTGGTTACGATTCCCACAGTGGCTATAAGACTACCGGTATTAAAAGCTATCACTTTGACAAAAAAGCTGGCCGACTATACAAAGTTTCTGCACAAAGCTTTGGGTATGAAGATAATTATGTAACTGAGGAAGTTTATAACTATGATGTGACACAAGCACCATTTGAACTTCCTAGTGAGGAACCAACTGAAACCATAAACGATTTTTTGGGCTTTGGGTTTTAAGTTCACATTTACTAGCCAAACACTGCTGTCTGCTCTAAAATTTTATTATGATTGATATTAACGATTTACGAGAACGGCCAGATGTTTATAAAGCTGCTAGCACCAATAAAGGCTGTAGCGCTGACATTGATAAGCTACTATCTTTAGATGTGGAGCGTCGTGAGTTTTTACAAACTGTGGAAGCGGTACGAGCGGAGCGTAATGAGATTGCTGGTAAAATGAAAGGCGGTAAACCCGAGCCAGAACTAGTAGAGCAGGGGAAACAATTAAAGGTGCAACTTGTACAATTAGAGGAAAAATTAACAGAAGTAGAGACTGCTTATAAAATAGAGTTGCACAAAGTTCCTAATGTTCCAACAGAAGATACTCCAGTTGGAAGTAGTGAGGACGAAAATGTTATTTTAAAAACAGTTGGCAAAAAACCTACTTTTGATTTTACGCCAAAACCACATTGGACCATGACGCAATTTGTAGAGCAAGAACGCGCTGCAAAGATCTCTGGCGCACGTTTTGCATATATACAGGCAGGCATGGCGCAAATGCAAATGGCCTTAATGTTGTGGGGAATGAACCAACTAAGTGACGAAACAGTGCTGGCAAAGATTGCGGCTGATGCAGGACTTGATGTTTCCACTAAACCGTTTACCCCAATGTTGCCGCCAATGATGATGCGTACCGAGGCCTATGCAGCTACCGCACGCCTTAAGCCAGATGATGTAACGTTTAAACTGGCAAATGATGACTTATGGTTAACAGGGAGTAGTGAACATGCCATGTGTGCTTATTTTAAAGACGATGTGATTCCAGAAGCAGATTTACCAGTACGGTTTGCTGGTTATAATTCTGCCTTCCGTCGTGAAGTTGGTTCTGCCGGTAAAGATACGCGTGGAATTTTACGCGTTCACCACTTTAATAAACTAGAAATGGAATCGTTTACCGACGCTGCAAACTCTTATAAGGAGCATGAGTTTATGATTGCGATTCAAGAATACTTACTGCAGCAATTAGAGCTACCTTACCAAGTAATGCTTAAGTGCACGTTTGATATGGGAAGTCCGAACGCGCGTGGGGTAGATATTGAAACATGGATGCCAGGACAGGAGCTTTACCGCGAAACCCATAGTGCAGATTATATAACCGACTACCAAACCCGTGGCCTTAAAACAAAAGTTGCCACTACAGATGGTAAAGAGTTTGCCCACACTAATGATGCTACTGCAGTAGCTGATAGAACATTAATTGCCATTATGGAAAACTACCAACAGGCTGATGGTAGTGTGCGAGTACCAACCGTGCTTCAGCCATACATGAATGGAAAAGAGGTAATTTAAGTAACCTTTTTTTGTTAGATTTTTTTGATAAATACTACTTTTTAGTATATAATATTATTATGAAATGCAAACAAATTATACCTTCATTTTTTTTAATATTTTTAATTACTGCTTGCTCAAGCTCAACTGGCAACTCTATTGCTGACAACAAATCATTAAGCCATGATTTTTGGAATCAAAAACACGAAGCGCTTTTTGAAATGTCTAAACTTAATAGTTATTCAAATTCTACAGCTGTTTTTAGTAAAGACCTTCAAGATTTTGCATACGTTGAGACATGGATAGATGATGATTTATCTGTAGATATATTACTTACACCTAAGGCGCATGCTTCATCGCGGATTATACCAACAATTAGTGCAGTTATAACCAATGGGAAAAAAGGTAAGGAGTACAGTCGCATTCTTCATCAAAGTCTTTCGATGAGTCCTTCTGGCAATACTGTTGTTTACGTTGCAACTGCAGAACAAAGTGGTGGCTTATTTTCAGATAAAAAATTTGCTGATGTTCTTGTGGTAAATAATAAAGAATATTCTTTGCCGGAAATGAATGGAGTGCTTGAGAGATTGTTTTTTGCTGATAACGAAAATTTTTACTTTCAAAGACGCGTAACTAGAAATAGCGATGGTCTCATTGAAAACATAATCTTTGACAAAGACGGCCTTCAATTAAACCTAGAAGACCTTCCCATAGAAGTAAAAGCTCAAATTAATCAATACAATCTACGATCTGCCCCAATACACAACCAAGAAACCCCTAAAGCTACATTTGAAAGAAAAGATAGCAAGGTGCTGGTATATGAAGCTGATGCAACTTACTCTTATTACCGAGTAAAAAACTTAGTTGTAAGCCCAGATGGTAACAATATTATGTACACGGTTCGCCCGTCGCGATATGAGGATGACTACCTAGCTATTAATAATGTATTACAAACAGGCTATAAAGAGATTAAAGAGGCACGTTTTAGCCCTGATGGTAAGGTGGCAGCGTTTATTGCAGTAGAGGATCAAGGTTCTGAAATGGTGGTTATTAATAACTATAATCAAGAAGTATTTACTAAAGTATTTAGTGAGACGATGATGTTTGATGATCAAAGTAATAAGCTTTCATACGCTGCGCTGCAAGATGGTAAAATTATTCATGTTGTTA
>CAYSVN010000025.1:6381-11637 GCA_964434585.1 uncultured Candidatus Peribacteria bacterium
GGCTTATAAAGACCGCCCAGTAGAAGGTACTTCAGAAGTAATACAAACATCACAGAATATTAAGAATTCACTATTGCATGTTTCATCAAAAATTACAGAGATAGAAAATACTGATGAGCAAACAGATCAAGAGCTTGGTACTACATTGGTTCAAGATTTTAAAAATATTACCTTTGATTTTGATAGAATGAATACCGTGTCAGAACTACGAGAGAGAGACCTCTCACCAATGGCTCAGCACCGTATGATGTTAGATAAAGACCAAGAGACAGTTATGCTTGCGTATCGTGACCTTATAACAAATATTGTGGACCCGGATATGAATGTCATTGCGTTGACTGCTTACCAAGGTTCACTACCTAACGGAACAGAGGATATTCCTTGGTTTGATAAATGTGATAAAAGTGCTGATCCTACAGATCCATATGATCCATTGATGGATAAATGTTTTGAGGAACATGCTGAAGCAAAGTCGCCAACTGGTATTGTTGATGTTTATCTTGAAACATTGCAAGAACCAACAGTTTTGGTGTTAAGTGCTTATGATCCAATTAAATGGCAGATTGATACAGATTCTTTTGATAACATTGCAGCTATTTTTGTAGAAGGAAATACTCAAAATATTGTTACTAGTCAGCCAGTTAAAACATACCCATTAAAACAGCTTCGATTATATTCTAATGATTTTGATAATCATAACGATGTACTAGCTACTATGTTTAATACAAGTAATGTTAAATATCTATATGAATACACAGCCTATCGTTTTGAGGTATTGAATGATTTAATTGAGCATCAAGTTTCTATTCAAGATAAAATGAAGCAAAATTCTTATGCGGATCAATTGAATGCGATGTATTACGATTGGCGCAAGCAAGGTGAAAGAATGCAGGCTAATTTTAATGATTATTCAGAGAGGGAGATACAAGCTTGGCGCGATGATGGGTACGATATTATTGATTCTATAACCGAGAACCAATATAACGCTTTATTTGTAGACGAATGGGAGACTTATGAGACTATTGGTGATGTTTGGGATACTCTTACAATTACGCAGGCTTTAGATTTTTTAACTATTGATGAATTGCTAAAGTTACGTCCGCTAGAAGATGTTCCGGTAAAATTAGCCCCATTAGACAAATCGAACCCGAAAGGCCTGCAACAAGGAGTGCTTATTTTTGAATAAAGTTTAATCTTATTTATCTTATATGAACGCTAAAGAAGTGATCTAGTTGACAAAATTTTCAGTTCTTCTTATCCTAGCTTCTTGTACCTTTACATCATCGTTCTTTTTCTCATGCGCCGTCTCTTTTGACGCACTTATCTACAATTCAATCTTTTCGAGTGCTACTGAGGTGGTAGCGCTGTGGGAAGAACTCTCATCTAGGATCAAGTTATGAAATCTCCAAAAGACGCTTTGATCAGAATCGGCATTGTGCTTATTCTCTGCCTAGTAACCGCAAAATTCTGTTATTGGGTTCTTGAAGCTAAAGAAACTGAAATTGAATTTCAGGAAGACCAAATGTCGACGGCGCGTTCGTCGGTAAATGATTCTCCATTGCCAGCTGAGGTCAAAGGCGAGTGAAAATCTTGCAGCGCACAAAAGGCTTCGTTTTGCGACGAGGTCTTTTTGCCGTTGTTAACTTAGGCTTTGGCCGCCGTCTACCATTAACAGTGTTCCGGTAATGGCGCTGGCTTCTTTGGAGCATAAAAATATGATAGCACTTGCGACTTCTTCTGGTTCTACTAAGCGTTCTAGGTAAATATCTTTTTTAAATTGCTCTATGGATTCTTTTAGGATTTTTTGAACATTGTCGGTGTTAGTCATGCCGGGTCCAACGGTGTTTACTCTAATGTTTGGTGCTACCTCTTTTGCGAGGGTTTTAGTAAAACTAATAGCCGCTGCTTTTGATGTACTGTAATCGGTAATAGGGGCACGACCTTGGTCTAGTAGGCCACGGATAGATGAAATGTTAATAATAGAGCCAGCATTCATTAATGGTAGTGCAGCCTTAGAGCATAAAAACATACTGGTAAGATTTGTATCCATGGTTTTATTCCAATCATCAAGTGTTAGTTCTTTAAATGGTTTTACATTTACAATGCCAGCGTTATTAATAAGTATATCTATAGTGCCATATTTTTCTTTAATTGTGCTAAACATCCTCGTAACGTCTGATTCTTTGCTAACATCAGCTTGAATAATCATGCCGTTGCCATCAACAGCGTCTAGTGTAGCTTGGGCGGCTTCCTTGTTAGTATGATAGTTAATAATAACCGTTGCACCGTGTTTGGCGAATAGTTTAACGGTAGCGGCGCCAATACCACGGCTGCCACCAGTAACAAGGATAATTTGATTATTGAATTTCATATGTGTTTATCATAGCTTTCTTCTACTTTTTTGTAACCAACCCTTCGGCAAGCTCAGGGGTACACAAAAAAGTTTCGCACATGAAAATTTTCCGCAGGTGGTTTATTCTAAGTCGTTCGCTATCCTTCTTCGGCGGATGGCCGCTCACTCCTTTGGAAACCACACAACTCAAAATTCACAGTGCGAGAATGATGTAAGTTTAACGATAAAGTATCATAAAGTATCACAGTACAGTATAATGGTGTAACTTATGGCTACACGAAAACGTAAAACTACTCGACGCAAGTCAACCACTACCCGGCGCAAAACTACGACTGCAGCAACCAGGCGACGTAAAAAATCGGCTGCTAGTTTAAAGCTAAAACAAAGTACTCAACGGGGGATTACTGGTGTTATTTTAATTGGTGTTGGTATTTTGTTGCTTCTTACCCTTGGTGGTAATGCTGGTAATGTTGGTGAATTTTTAGAAGCGTGGATGGCATTACTATTTGGCCGTTATAGCGTTGTATTTCCTATCTTTTTAATTATTTGGGGAATTGCACAACTTATTGCAAAAACCATTACAGTAGAAACAAAGCGAACGGTGGGTTTTTGTATTATCTTTTTATGCTTTTTAGGCTTAATGCATTTGCAGGCACCGTTCGAAGAAATGTGGACGAACCGTGGTGCATACGCCGGAGCAGTTGGCTTTTTAATCAGTTCAGTTATTTTAATGGCTACTAGTGTTATGGTTGGTTACACCGTACTAACATGTGGAATTATTATTGGGCTCTTTATTGCGTTTGAGCCTGATGTTGCTGCTATCTACCATTGGTTTAAAAATATGGGAGTTGATGCTGCAAACATGGCAGCTAGTACCGTGATTCCAGAACAGAAAACTAAAAAGCCGGTTGCTATGAAAAAAACAAAGGTTGATAAAAAACAGGGAACAGTTAGTTTGCCGATTGTCGATGCTGGCGATACTGAATTTGATTTAAATATTGTACGTCCTGCGTTTGCAATGGAAGATGATGCTAAGCCAAAAGTAGAGAAGAAAAAAATTGCTCCTAAGCCTAAAAAAGATGAACTAACCATGACGGACACACGGTTTGATGACTGGAAATTCCCAGAACTTGATTTACTGGAAGAGCAAAAAAGCGAACTACAAATTGACGATGCAGAGCTTAAGAAACAAGCCCTACAAATTGCTGAAAAACTTAATGAATTTGGTGTGCAAGTTACCATGCGAGACGCTCACCCTGGGCCGACTGTTACCCAGTTTACCTTAGAGCCAGCCGAAGGAGTAAAGCTTAGTAGAATTGCGAACTTAAAAGATGACTTAGCGTTGGCACTTGCAGCAGAAAGCTTACGTATAGAGGCGCCCATTCCTGGTAAGGGACTGGTTGGTGTAGAAATGCCGAACTCTGTACGGACTACTGTGTACTTGCGTGAAATTTTAGAGAGCCAAGAATTTGCTGAAAGCACCTCTAGCTTAATGCTGCCTTTAGGGCGTGATGTTGGTGGAAAGGCTATTAGTACACCGCTTGATACTATGCCGCACCTACTAATTGCTGGTGCAACTGGTTCTGGTAAGTCAGTAGCGATGAACGCGTTTTTAACAGCGCTGCTTTACCAAAATGCGCCCCACCAACTTAAGTTTATTTTGGTGGATCCAAAACAGGTAGAACTTATGCCTTATAGCGGCATCCCACACTTGCTGACTCCGGTTATTACCCAGTCTGATAAAGCGTTGCAAGCCTTACGTTGGGCCGTGGCAGAGATGGGCCGACGTCTTAAAACATTCTCGGAACTTGGGGTTCGTAACCTAGATGAGTACAATGCAAAAATTAAAGACGAAAAAGATTTTATGCCACGAATTGTTATTGTGATTGATGAATTAGCTGATCTTATGATGCGCCAATATCGTAAAGATACAGAGGCGATGGTTGCCCGTATTGCACAAATGGCACGTGCCGCTGGTATGCATTTAGTACTGGCTACACAGCGTCCGTCTGTTGATGTTATTACTGGTCTTATTAAGGCGAATATCCCTACGCGTATTTCGTTTAGAACGGTTTCGGCTATCGACTCGCGCACTGTGCTTGATAGCGTTGGAGCGGAAGATTTACTTGGTAAAGGAGATATGCTGCTTAACACTGCTACCACTGCCAAGCCAGTACGCGTACAAGGTATTTATGTTAGTAGTGAAGAGGTTGAACGTGTGGTGAGTGCAGTAAAAATTGCTGGTGGTGGTATTAGTACCGAGCAAATTGGTTTGAACGATAATGAAGAAGGCGAGGAAGGAGAAGAAGGTAATGGATTTATTGATTTAGATGCTGATGATAACGGGGGTGATGAGCTATTCTTTGAAGCTTTGCAGGTAGTACAAAATAGCGGTAAGGCCTCGGCTAGTTTATTGCAACGTCAGTTAAAAGTTGGCTATGCGCGAGCTGCTCGTTTGCTAGATATTATGGAAGATAAAGGCCTTATTGGCCCAAGTAATGGAGCGAAGGCTCGGAAGATTTATATGTAGGAGTAGAAAAGGAAGAAAGGGAAGAATAGGAAGAAGGCTTTATTATGAAAAGCTTCTTCTACTTTTTCTACATCTTCTTCTTTTTCTACGTTTATGCTAATTGTTTCCTTTTTCTCCATAGTACCGTTAGTCCAGCAGCAGCAAGTACGGCACCTGCTTCCATTGGGCCAGATTGGTTAAGGTTACGCTGACTTACTCCACCGGCATGGTACGTGTTTGATGCTTGTATACTTGGTGGATTTGGCGCACTTGGTTTTGTTATTGTTTCTAGTTCTTGCTCCACAATATCTTCATTTATAAATGCCTGTGTATCGGTTGCTCCAATGCTGTTGCCTTCTCTTGCAATAAGTTCGAATTCATCTTCTTCCTCTAG
>CAYSVN010000025.1:11647-15357 GCA_964434585.1 uncultured Candidatus Peribacteria bacterium
ATGACTGAGCTGTTAAGGTACTAAGCGTTGGAGTTAGTACAACGTACATTCCATATAATGCCATGGCAATACATGCACCGCCAACGGCACCAAATAATTGTTTTTTAAGAGTAGGTTTTTTTGTCATAGTTTGTGTGGGTCTATCTAATTATTGTATCATGAAATCCTTTTTTTTGAAAGATAGTTTACATGTTTAAAGGTTTAGACGTTAGGAATTTTAGAGGTTTAGTAACACTTCTAGGCCTCCTGACTTTTAAACGTCTAAACCTTTGTTCTCCTTGCATTAGACCATACTTTTATTCTATAGTATAGGCATATGAAACAAATCATTACTAGTGTCTTGGCTGTAACAATGTTGGTTAGCCTTTCTGCTTGCGGAAGAGCACAGCTTTCTAATGTAGGAATTGAAGAGTGTGATAGTTTTTTAGATAAATATGAACAATGTATAAAAGCTAATGTGCCCGATGCTCAGTCTCAAGTTTTACTTGATGCACTAGATTTAACCCGTACACAATGGCAGGGGATTGTAGAAGACCCAGAAGATGACACTGACTTGCAAGTAGCGTGTATTGAACTTACCGTTAATACCGCTAAAGCCATGCAGGCTTACGGGTGCAGTTTTTAATTAGTAGTACATTATTAAAACGATCGACTATATTGCGATGATGATTTTTGGTGGAGCTACAGGGACTTGAACCCTGGACCTCTTGCATGCCATGCAAGCGCTCTAGCCAACTGAGCTACAGCCCCACGTTGATGTATTCTATACCAGAATTTGTAAGAGCGCAGCGCTATTTTTATGGTTCGGATTTCCAAGTAAATCCTCAGCCCAACTGACCTGTCTGCCGACAGGCAGGGCTACAACCCCACGAAACGGATGAGAATTATTGCATGTTTAAACTGCAATCACAAGATTTATATTGATTCGCTATGTTCATTTTTGTCCAGTTCGGCAGGCTCACTGTGACAGTCTATCTTTAACTTGAAGTGATCTTGTTGTCATCCCGAGCGAAGTCGAGAGGTAAAAACGAACTAAAAAAAATCATGAATAGTCGCTCATAATACTCGTTCAAACATGTTGTTTCGTATACAGGTCTTATTTATGGCAAAGTTGCTGCATAAATGAGTATCTTCTTTGGCTGAATAAACAATAGCGCCAGGAGGCTAGACAATAGTGCTATGTTATCGTTAGTATTTACATATCACATCTGCAAGACATCATTTTTCGGCATTAGCATTACTTTGTATTGCAGCAGTTATTATTGCTTATACGGCAGGGCCTTTGCGCGGAATGTTATTTTCAGAACCAGCGCTACCAGCGCCTACCATGGTATTACTTGGTGTAGAAGCACCAGCTGCGACTAAGGTAATGTTTGAGTTTTATAGAAAAAATAATAACGCGGTATTTAATGTTACACACAATGCAAAAGAGCCTATTTATGTTAGCTTGCCAGAAACTTGGTGGCGCCGTGAGGTTAGTAATACGGCACTCGATAGAGTAATAGCAGACGAGGCAGAGTTACAGTCGGTACGATGGCGTATACCAATTGGAGCTACGGTTAGTTACGCGGTACCCAGTGTGCCAGATGCCATAGAAGTTGCCAGCCCACAGCAAAACCCAGTAATGGTGAACTTAGAATACATAGACATTGCTGCTGGAACGGTGGATAGAAATAGCGTGCTAGTGCAGGGTAGGGGAGAAGTGTGGCGACGGTAATGTTCCAAAGGTTGCAGAAGTTGCAGATGCGTCAAAGGCCCTTCGGCTTCGCTCAGGGTGACACATTGTCATGGTGAGCCTGCCGAACCACCTTCTTATACCTCTGCCACGTTTTTAACGTTTGAAACCTTAGAGTTTTAGTACTGAATCAATAAACCCTTGTATATCACCATCTAACACAGCATCTGTTTTGTTGCTTTCGTGCTCACTACGTAAGTCTTTTACCATTTGGTATGGGTGTAACACGTAGCTACGGATTTGCTGACCAAAGTCCGCACTTTTTGTAGCTCCTTTTAAATTATCTTGCTTGGCAGCGCGCTCTTGCTCTTGTTTTTCTACAAGTTTAGCTCGCAACATGTTCATGGCTGTTACACGATTCGCTTGTTGGCTACGGCTATTTTGGCTGGCTACTACAATACCACTTGGTTCATGGGTAATACGAATAGCACTATCAGTTTTATTAACGTGCTGCCCGCCAGCTCCGCTAGCTCTAAAAGTATCGACACGTAAATCACTAGGGTCGATGTTTATATCGGCAGATTCTGGAATTTCGGGCAATATTTCTACTAGTGCAAAACTGGTTTGTCGTAAACTTTTAGCATTAAATGGGCTTAAGCGTACTAAGCGGTGCGTACCACGTTCACACTTTAAAAACCCATAAGCAGGACTGCCTTGCACCAGTACTGTTACAGACTTTATGCCAGCCTCGGCTCCTTCGGTACGTTCTATTATTTCTGTTTTCCAGGTCATTCGTTCGCAGTAACGTAAGTACATGCGCAGTAGCATTGCCGCCCAATCTTGCGCTTCGGTACCACCAGCGCCAGAGGTAATGCTCATGTAACAATGGTTGTGGTCGTACTCACCGCTTAAATACAGCTTCGTTTCTAATGCTATCCATTGTTCTTGTAGATCTGTAATGCTGACATCTAATTCTTGTTTTTCCTCTTGGTTGGCTAACTCGTACAGCTCTTGCATGTCTTGTAATTCGTTTAACATTGCTTCTACTGGTTCCCATTGGTTTTTAAGTGCCTTTAATTTGCCAAAAAGCACATTGGCTTCTCGTTGATTATCCCAAATGCCATCTGCTTGTGTTTGCGTTTCTAGTTCCTTAATTTTTGTTGGAATATCATTACTTTCTAGCATGATTTTTGCATTTTGTAGTGCCTGCGAAAGTTCTTGTAGTACTTCGTTCACGTATTGATTGTAGGGGAGTGTGTTGCGTAAGGGTAGAGTTGACAAATTATATATTATATTATAATATATATAAAGCTATTTTACATCAACTATCAAACAAGGATCAATCAAGTGGAAATGTTTAGAGCAGTAGGATACATGTGTGCTGGTTTTGCTATTGGCGCACTGTTCCTCTTTGTAACAACGCAGGCTGTTGACTACGCTGAGCGTGACACTAATCAGGAACGAAATGTTGAAATGATTGGACAGGAGTCTAAATCAACAACAGTGTTTAATGTCCCTTTGAAAGAAGGTGTTCCAATGACTAAAGCAGAAAAAGATAAACTATCAATTCACTTCTTTCTTCTTTGGTTCATGTCCTCCGCACTTGTTGGTGTGGCAGACATTGCGCGTGGCGCTAATCGATGTGCGCAAGCGCTCGAGAAAAAATCAGCTGACTAAGTTAGTAAGTTGGTAGAAAATTGCGACAAAGAGCAGGCCGTGTGTCTGCTCTTTTTTTAGGTTCCAAATAAATCAACAAAGCTTTACCTATGTTCATTTTTGTCGATACAAAAACGAACCAAAAAAATCATGGCAAACAAAACTCTCTCGTGTTGTGCTATCTGTTCACGTCAAAGTCTATAGAAATCATCTATATTTGTTTCTCGGACGCCCTTGTTTCGGGTGGTTAAATGATCGACTTCTCCGCTCACAGAGCACAAGCTACTCGTTCAGACATGGTTTGCCATAAAAGTTTGAAACTCACTCGCGCTCCCGAGAGGGCGTACTAGTAACTTGCAAGGGAATGAGCGCCCGTCCG
>CAYSVN010000026.1:0-15197 GCA_964434585.1 uncultured Candidatus Peribacteria bacterium
TTCTGGCTCTGGTAGCGCTGCTTTTAAATACTGCGACTTACGGTTACGCTTATCGATCTGTGCAATTGCATTTTCACTGGTCTCGTCTACAGAACCATCTTCGCTATGTTCGTCTCCTTGGGCGCAATATGTGGCTGCTTTACTGCCAGGTAGCCACCGTTTAGAAACACCATTTAATGTCTTAGCACTATAACGATCGGTTGCTTTTAAGGCTTTTAACTTTGTTTTATCTGTTACTAATTTTCCACGTTTAATGCGTGCTTGTTTTTGGTTATATGGCTCTTGCGTATAAATAGCTTCGGCAATTTGTTTGTCGGTTAGGACTGTTACAGGTATCTGGAACTCTTCTGCGTAATTAAATGCTTCGTTCATAAGGTAAAATGCATCTTCGCTATCACTTACACTTATTACCAAACGTGTAAATTCTCCATGGCCTGCGTACACTGCTAAACTTAAATCGCTTTGGCCTGTCCAGGTAGGTAAACCAGTTGCTGGGCCAGGGCGTTGCGCTAGTACAATTACTGATGGGTTTTCGATCATAGCATTAAGCGATAAGGTTTCGGTCATAAGGTCGAAACCACCACCAGAGGTAGCTGTTAAACTACGGGTCCCCATATGGTTTGCACCAGACATCATTTGGGCAGCAGTAATTTCATCTTCTGCCTGCTTAATAACCATATTGGTTTGGTTTTGTACGCCGGCAATGTAGTTAAGCAGAGGACTACTTGGTGTCATAGGGTAACCCACATACACCCGACAGCCTGCATGTACTACACCCAGACCCATGGCCACGCTACCGGTTAACATTAGCTGATTTTTCCATTTTGCATTCGCTTTTGGCAACTTCTTTTTTGCTTGAATATTACTTGTTTTACAGTGGGTAAATGCCTCGTCTATACATAGGTAATTCTTATTAACAATCCGCTCACCCTTATGGCCAAACTGCTCTTGCACCATGTCGCGCAGCACTGCCTTACTTTTACCAAGTAAGTACCATACCGTTGCAGTAATAAGCATATTTCCTAAAATGGGTGGCAGGTGCAACCGGCGTAAGGTTTCTTGCACTGGTAAATACACTACAGTTACCTTGTTATCCTTAAGCCACTGCTCATCTGCTCTGCTGTACTTCCAATCAGCTGTTTGGTGTAATATGATGCCATTTTTTGCTACTTCGCGTGTATTTTTCTCGAGTCCATGATGGTTAAAACACACTAAAATATCCACTTTACGATGCGTGCTATTAATTTTTTTATTAGAAACATCGAGTTGATAACTACTATGGCCGCCTTTAATAAGGCTCATATATTCACGGTAGCCAAATACGCAATATCCAGACCTTTTAAGGCCTTTGCCAACAGCTTCCCCAACAGAATTAACTCCTTGTCCTTGGGCGCCCGTTATTTTAATGGTAAATCTATCCATTGTTATAAATATGGGAAAATTTCAATCCTGAGCTTGCCGAAGGGTTGATTGTAAAACGATTCATGATTTTTTAAGCGCACTTATAAATTTATCAGTCCATTTTTCCAATAATTTTTCTTGGCCATAGGGTTCGTTTACAACTTTAAAGGCAGGTAATAACTGATTACCTTTTAAGTACATAATCATCTCTTCTAAATGATCTGCAGCTTTAGCGGTATAACGGTAACGCTCATCTCCTAAACCAATAGCAGCACACGGTCTACTATTAAGGTCTACACCTTTAAGATTTTTCCAACATGTTAACATGTGTGGGTTTAACTGCCCTTCGTTGCCACCAGTATTCCAAGTACTAGAAGCAAATAGTAAAATATCCGCAGCTTGGACATCTTTAACTGTAGCTTGCTCTGCCTTAATAATGTTTATCGTTATTCGTTTCGTTTTTGCATACTTCGCCATTACTTGTACGGCATACTCGGTATGTCCGCTAGTTGAGGCGACGATGGCAGTTATATTGGCAGGCACATTAGTAGTATAGGTGCCAAATACTAAATGCTCAAGTTACAAAAGTTATGGTGAGAAAATTCGAACTATGCTATAATAATATGAAATGAATCTGTTCCATCCATCATCAATTGCCATTATTGGAGCCAGTGATAAAGCTGGTAAAATTGGCTACGTTATAACTAATAATTTACGAACCCAAGGTTATAAAGGCGACATCTACCCGATTAACCATAAAGACGATACCGTACAGGGATTGCCTGCTTACGCATCGGTACTTGATACGCCAAGTATTCCAGAACTTGTTGTTATTGCGATTCCTGGTGCTTATGTACCAGCAGTGTTAGAGGAATGTGGCCAAAAAGGCTGCAAAGATATTATTGTTATTTCTGCAGGATTTGGCGAAGTGCATACCGAAGACGGCAACAAGCTTGAGGCAGAGCTACAAGCGGTAAGTAAAAAATATAACCTAAACATTATTGGTCCCAACTGCCTTGGGGTATTAGCGCCACCTAGTGGTATGAATGCTTCGTTTTACTCCGCTATGCCACCCAGTGGTGATATTGCGCTTATAAGCCAATCTGGTGCTATAACGGTAGCCTTAATGGATAGCTGCCAAGGTGAACATGCCCTACAACCACTTGGCTTTAGCTTTGTAGCAAGTATTGGTAATAAAACTATTTTAGATGAATGTGACTATTTAGAAATGTGCCGTGATGACGAACACACAAAAGTAATTGGTTTCTATTTAGAAAGTATTACCGATGGAACTAGGTTTTTAAAACTGTGTCGGGAAATTAACCCCATTAAACCCATTGTACTTTTAAAATCTGGAGTATCGAGCGCAGGTGCTAAGGCTGCTAGCAGTCATACTGGAGCTTTAGCTGGCAACGATGCTGCTATTGAGGCACTGGTTAAACAGGCAGGAATTACCAGAGCTCATACTCTTAGTGAGCTAATTGATATTTTAGCTGTAAAGCACACACAGCCAGCTTTACCCAGTAATAATGTTGCTGTTATTACCAACGCTGGTGGAGCAGGAATTTTAGCAACCGATGCAGCAGAGCAATGCAATTTAAAGCTGCCAAAACTTCTTGATAAATCTAACGAACTACTTACTGCCCAGTTACCACCAGCAGCATCGCTCCATAACCCCATTGATATTTTAGGTGATGCTACTCCTGATAAATATAAACTAGCAATAGAAGCCTGTTTACAAGACAGTAACATTGACGGCATTTGCGTACTGCTTACGCCCCAGGCTCAAACTAATGCAAAAGAGGTCGCTATCATTCTTGGTGAGCTAAGCGCTAAAGAACCACTAACTCCAATTGTAGCTAGCTTTATGGGTGCCGCTAATATTGCAGATGCCCAAGAAGTTTTGACCGGCAGTAATGTGCCACACTTTGATAGTCCAAAGCGAGCCATGCAAGCCTTAGCAAGTTTGCGCCAGCACAAACTTGAAACCTTTGAACACCTTGATGGTGTGCCACCAAGTACTCTTAAAGAGCATGGACTACTAACGCCTGAATTAACAACAACAATGCTCCATAACTATCAATTACCACACCCAACACAGCTTGTTGTTACATCTGCAGGAGATGCTCTTAAACATGCTCAAGAAGTTGGCTACCCACTCATTGCAAAAGTTGACTCGCCAGAGTTAGCCCATAAAACTGATGTTGGGGGAGTGGTGGCTAATATTGAGTCCGACGAGCAACTGGGCGCTGCTTATACCGATATTATTGCTAACGTAAAACGCAACGCTCCACATGCAACTATTAACGGCATGCTACTACAACCAATGCTGCCAGCTGGTAATGAATTTATTATTGGAGGAATTCGTGACGCCAGCTTTGGACCCATGGTTATGGTAGGACTTGGTGGTATTTACGCAGAGCTTTTTAAAGACACAAGTTTTAGAATTGCGCCCATTACCAAAGAAGCGGCTTATAATATGCTAAGCGAGTTAACTAGCTGGAAGTTACTACTGGGAATGCGTGGCAAACCTCAGCAAGATATTGATGCTCTGGCAGATGCCATTGTTTCAGTGGGTAGCATGATGAATAACCACCCAGAGATTGAGTCGATTGATTTAAATCCTGTACTAGTGCGTGACAAAGAAGTAATGGTTGTCGACGCAAAAATAACTACTAGTTAATCAATTATAAATACCTGCCTCCGTGATCGCAAAGCATGTCATCTTGAGGAGCTAAAAGACTAATAGTTCGGGATGCTATTCGCTGCGCTCATAGCTCCTCACTATGACAAAGTCTTTTGGCATCCCGAAAGATGTTATGATAGACGATGCGCTTTCTAGATCTTCTTTTGATATTCTCTATTAAAGATACTAGATGGCTTCTTTTGGATAAAAATATAAGCCTATCTCTATCGCCAATAAAGAGTGCTTCTTTCTTTTTTCTACTCCATTTTTTAATACGTTTTTCCCAAGTAATCGCATCATGAACATTTTCAAAAACACCGCTGTACGTAAGTTGTACCGGCTGTCTTTTAAATGTGTAACAGGTTTTAAAGTAACCATTTTGATGTTGCCATAACCTTTTTATTAAATCACTTGTTATACCAATATAATACGAACCATCTTTGCACTTTAGCATGTAGACTGTGTAATTTTTCTCCATAGGTGTACGATTATACACCTTATTATTAAATCGTTCAACTAGTTAACCATATCATTTAATAACTTCTTAAGCTCATCAGCATCTTTTTGGTTGTACTCACCGGTTACGCGTACACATAATTTTGCCTCATAACAACCGTCAATACTAGTTAATGTTGCCTTATTGTTATAAGAAAATATAAATGGAGCTTTAAACGCTGGGTGCGAAACTGTAAAGAGTTCAATGTTATTAGAGGAGGGGACAGGTGGGTAATGTTTTGCATTAAATAATCGTACTTTAAGATTATCTTTTACAATATCGCGATAAAGGCAGGCTTCACCTTTTGTTCCTGGCCTACAAACACCATCAACTACACTAGCTAGTTGTTCTTTGTCGAGCATCCAACCTTCTGGCATATTTAGTAAAAAACTATTAAACGAAAGAATGTCTTGCTGAATTAAGTAAGAGGTATCAGATTTTACCACGCCCGAAGAAGCAGAGATGGAACTTAAACTGGCGATACTACGAGTGCTTGAACTAGAAGAAGATATAGCTGGCTGCGCTGGTACTAAAGAGGGCATATCATTATCAACATAAAGGTATGCTATATACACTATTATAATTGATAGTAAACCAATGATAATAAGTAGAATTTTTTTCATTATTCTAATAACCCTTCTAAGTCAGCCTGTGATGGGAATGATAACCTCTCAAGTTCTGTGCCATCTTCGTCTAATAGAATAAAGGTATCTTGTGATGCAACTGAAAATTGAGTTCTAAGCTCTGTTTCTGTGTCATAATTTATTTTTAGCACAGATACATCATAGGTATTTTCATTGTAAAGATTTAAGAGGCGATCATGATTCTCTTGGCAAAAGGGACACCAACTTGCCCAGAAAAATAATACTTTTTTTCCTGGTTCATCAAGCGCACCAATAGTGTAGTCACTATAGCTACCCGAAACCTCTTCGCTACTTTCACTACTACTAGAGCTATTGCCTTGCTGGTTAATAAGCTTGTAAATATCAGCATCTACTTGCTCGATAAGGTATGCCATTTCCCCACGAGTAATATTTTGACCTACGCTTGTAATAGTGGGTGGCTGAGCATCGATATTCGTTAGCTGCTGAGTGTAACGTTCGTACCAAGGGTCACTAGGCTCTGTAATGTAGCCATATGCATTTACGACAATTTTCGCAGTTTCTGCATAGTTAATAGCTTGCTCTCCTTTAAATGTTCCGTCTGGATACCCTTCTAAAATGTTATTTTTAAGAGCAACACAAAGGAATTGCTCGTACCAAATTCCACTAGCTACATCTGGAAATTGTACAGTTGTTAAATCACAATTGCTAATTTCTGACTGTTCAAATGTTGCGTTAATAATAATTTTAGTTAGCTCTGCACGGTTCATTTCGTTTTCTGGTCGAAAGGTTCCATCACTGTATCCGCTTACAATTCCTGCATCTTCAATATAAGAAATTGGTGAAAAATAAAGATGGGTTGATGGCACATCGCTAAAAGCGGCGGCGGCCACTACAGGAAATAGAACAGTAAGAAGTGCTAAATATCGTAATTTCATAGGTACAGGTGTTAAGGAAGTAAATTTTGCATCCAGGCAGGTAATGCAGAAGCATCTATACCTTCTGGTAATTCTAGTTTGTAGTCTACTCCTTCTACACCGGGTAGTGCAAACTGGAAGACATTACCAAATCGATCAACGAATGATTCAATAATTCCATCGGAGATATAATAAACAAGGAATAAAAACCCAATAGGAATGATTATTTTAAGCAATCCAAACCAAAGCCGAATACGATCGCGTCGATCTACATGTTTTAGACGTACTAAAATCTGGTCTAACTGTTGCTCGATACGCGCAGTATCAACCGTTCCAGATGTCGTTTGAGCCTTAACGTTATTAAGCGTTGTAGCCACGTCGCCATTTTCTGATTGTTTCGAATCCACGAGTGCAAGTATACAGCGGGTGCAATGGAATATCTAGACATGGTTGCAACCTTAACAGCTGGCCACCAAATCCTGTTTTAAATGTACTTACACCAGCAAATGGATGCTGCTTATCCCACTGCAACTTACCGTCTACTTCTCCGGTAATGGGTGCAATGCCCCAAAAGCTATAGGTGTGGTCGCCACGTTTAAGTGCATCTGTAATAGCTGTCCATTGTAATAAATAACTAGCTGGAATTTTAGGATATTTATGTGTACTTGCCCCATGATGGTAACTGGTCTCACCGTTAAGATGCATATGAATACTACTGGCTAGCACTTCTCCTTGATACTCTGCAATATAAAGCGTTGCTTCGCCGCGGGCATAAAACTGCTTTAGCTGCTGCGTAAAAAACTTATTACGATACGGTGTAAAGTTATGGCGTACTTTTGTTTCGTCATGCAGGTTAATAAAATGTGCAATATCTTGCTCTATATTTTTTGATGCACGAACAATCACACCTTCTTTTTGTGCTTTACGAATTAAGTAGCGCGTATTTTTACGCATGCTGGCCATTAGCTCATCCTCTGTTGTCTGCTGTGAATTGTTATTGTTTGAAAGCGCTTGTGGCCCCTTAAACTGTTGCCAGTTATCATCTTTTTTTAGTGGTAAATACCAAACCCATTCACCAAGTAAGTGCATAGGAGATTTTTTAGCATTACTTGGCAACTGCTGTAGTAACACATCTGTGTACTGCGCATCCATAAATGGACTCATACGTACAAACCAAGCCCCTTGTTTTTTTGCTTCCTTACAAAGCTCGTCCATAAGTGGCTTGATGTATTTTACCTCTTGTACAATGGGTCCATACTGAACCATAACATGTTTACCACGCCTAGCTGGCACTACAATTGCTAAGCATACACCTACAATCTTGTTGCCCTCCATTGCTGCCAACTTTATTGGCTTCTGATTACAACTATCGTAAACATTGCCCATACTAAAGCTTTGTAAAAAAGGAGAAGGAACCGTCGTTGCCAGAAAGTTGTCCCAGGCCTGTGCGTCAGTGCAGTGGATAATGTTCACCGTCAAAGAATACCATCTACAGTTTTTACGATAAAGGGGATTGCTCTATGATTATTTTTTACACTAGACCACTTGGACTCGTAAGTCCCGAATAGGTAAACTACAACCATGACGCGACCAAACATGAATACAGGCCGAATACTCCTTGGCGTCCTTGGTAAGGTGGAGAATCTTTCGAGTATCCGTTCTCATTTTGATTTATTTATTAATAAACAGCAACTTGATGTTTCATTTGATTATTACCAAACAAAACCAAGTGAACTACACGAACGCTTAAGTGAAATGTGGCACCATGATAGAAGGGGATATCTATTGGCTGAGCAGTTACAACAAGCGATTATTCCACTGCTTGATGAATGTAAATACGAGCGTGTTAATGTTATTGTGAATAATAAAGGACGCATGATTGGTGCGTGGCTAGATATTGATTTTAGTAATGCAGTTAATACCGTGGAAAAACTGTGGGAGGTTTGGTCATTGTAAATTGATCATTGGCCATTTTTACTTCGACTACACTCAGGATGACAAAATGACCAAATCCCAATGACCAATGACCAGCAAAGTGATACAATGAATACATGACTCCTAAAACTAAACACAAATGCATTCATCAATTAGAATTAAAGCATAAGCGCGTTCTATTGCGAGCAGGATTTGATGTACCTTTAAAAGATGGCAAAGTGCTTGATACCGAACGTATTGAAGCTGTTATTCCTACCATTGAATACTTAAAAAAAGTCGGAGCTAAAATTATTATTATTGCCCACCAAGGTAGGCCAAAAGGAAAGGCTAATGACGCACTTTCCCAACAACCAGTAGCCGATAGCCTGGCAGAGCTTATGGACAGCGATGTAGACTTTATTGATGATTGCCGTGGGCCTGCTATTAAAGAGTTTATAGAAGAGATGGAAGCAGGAGATATTGTCCTACTCGAAAACCTTCGTTTCCATAGTGAAGAACAATCAAATGACCCCGACTTTGCTAAGGAATTAGCAGAGCTGGCTGATGTGTATATTAATGATGCTTTTTGTAATAGCCACCGCGACCATGCTAGCATGACAGGCATTGCCAAACTACTACCTGGCGGTATTGGGCTCCATTTTGAAAAAGAACTACAAGCGATAGATTCCATTACAAAGAAACTACATCACCCATTTGTGGTAATTGCAGGAGGTGCTAAAACTGAAACGAAAGTGCCAGTTATTAAACATTTTTTAAAAAGAGCAGATCACATTTTACTTGGTGGCATTGTAGGAAATACATTCCAACTTGCAGAAGGATTTGATATTGGAGAATCTAAAGCGGATGCAGCATTGGTAGATGTGGCTCAAGAAATTCTTTTGATTGCAGACCACCCATCGACAGCCACTGTGCATATTCCCCAAGATGTTATTGTAGCTAGTGAAGCTAAAGAAGATGCCATAGCGCTTGATTTACCGGTAGAGGATATAGAACTCGATATGCAAATTTATGATATCGGACGCCTTACACAGCAGGAATACGCCGACTACATTAAGCATGCTAAAACTATTATTTGGAATGGACCTGTGGGTGTTACCAGTTATACCCCTTTTGCTGGTGGAACTATTGCTATTGCTAAAGCAGTGGTAGAAGCCACTAAGAATGGTGCTCAAAGTTTATTGGGTGGTGGTGATACATTAGGTTTTTTACAACAACATGGCATTAACGAAGATGACTTTACCCATGTTTCTACTGGTGGGGGAGCAATGCTACAATACTTAAGTGGAAAAGGTCTTTATGCGCTAGACGCCCTTAAATAAACGTTGCAAAAGTTAAAAAGGTGGCAGGAGTGTAAAAGGTTTTCTCCCTTTAATGGTTCTATAAAACTAGAGTCCTTTTTACACCTTTGCAACACCTGAAACCTCTGCAACGTTTTTATTTTTAAAACTTAAGAGCACGCCTTCCCCTTAATCTATAATTGCAGTAAAATTCCCTTATGCAACTTATTCGTGCTGATCAATTTGAGAACCTTAAAGATTTAGAACAAGCCCTTCTTAATGGCAAACAGGAGCTTATTGCTGTTATAGGAAAAGATATTTCTTATTTAGAAGATGAAGAAAACCGAACGCAGCTTATTCATACCATTCATGATGCAGACCAGCTTATTACAGTAGCTAGTAGCGATAGTCGCTTTGCAAGTCAGGCACGTCGACACCATGTTTTACCAATTACGCGCTACAACACGCTTAAGAAAAAACTTCATGACCATCCCGATCAAGAAGAGGCCTTACGCAGCTTTGCACCAAAACTATGGCAAAAAACATTAAAAAATAAACTACAAACTTCTGGACTACTAACGGTGCCTCGAGCGCGTGTGCTTACGCTAAGTATTATTTGTATTATTGTGTTTTTGTTTGTATTTTTTAGACTACTACCTGGTGCCACTATTATGGTTTGGCCTACCGAAGAAAGTGTTACCCATACTGTAAATGTTTTTTTACTGGGAGATACCAGTACAGGTGTGACTGTTAATGAAATTCCAGAAAAAGCAGCAACGCAAACGATGATTCCTATTACCGTTAGTACATCGCTTACGTATACATACACTGATATTAGCCAAACATTTGCAGGTAGCAGCTCACTTGTCACTATGACCATTGTAAATGAATCGGCTTCACCAATGTCTCTACGCAAAGATACACGTATGGTTAACCAGGCAGGAATGGTCTTTTTATTACAAGAACCCGTTGTTATACCAGCAGAAGATGAGCGCAATGTTGTAACGCTTGCTAGCGACAAAGATGAGTTTGGTGAAATTATTGGTGAGCGTGGAAATGTTCCAGCCGGGCTTAAGTGGAATATACCCGGATTACCAGAAAGCCTGCAGCCTTTAATTTATGGAGAAAACCGCGTAGCTTCTACCGGTGGTACTACCGCATTTATACCGGTGGTTACGGCGTTCGATCTACAACAAGCTCAAAAAGCATTAGAGGCAAGACTACTACGTGAGGCAAATTTACTACTGGAAGATAAATATTTAGATGTACAAGACGAGCTAGGCATAGACTTAGAGGTTATGAATCGCTCTCGACATGATGCGCTGCGAGATCTTACCTATAGCGATTTAGATATTAAAGAAAGTTTTATTGGCCAACAAATGAAATCTTTCCCTGTTTCTGCAACGATTACACTTACGCGTTTTGGTTTTGATAAAGCTAATGTTTTACAAAAATTACGTAATGAAATTATTACACGTGAAGAAAAATATCATAATGTTATTAACGAAAGCTTAACGATTGATAATATGGAATATCACGTTATCCGTTATCATGATGACCTTAGGTGGATTAAAGTTACCGCTACGCTGCATGCGGTAGAACGCATGGATCTTGGCCCATACTCTGAAACAGGTAAGGAATTCCGCGAACGGATGAGACTTGCCATAAAAGGAAAACCTATTGACGAGGCGCTTCGTATTATTCGCAACTTCCAGGAAGTAAACCATGCCACTATTTCTGTTTGGCCGCCTTGGCACGACTTACTGCCAACAGTTGCTGCCAATATTAGAGTTGAAGAACAAGCGGACTAAACGCACCAAAAGTTGCAACCGTGTCAGAGGTTTAAGAAGACCTAGTTGTTGTAGTGAGCGTAGCAGAACTATAGTGATTTTATGTCCTTCGGCTACGCTCAGGACAACAAAACCTTTTACACCTTTTCAACATTTTTAACCTTTACAACCTTAAACTAGTGTGTTTGCAGGTAATTAAATACGCTATTAGCTGCAATAGCTCCTTCGCCGGCAGCAGTGGTAAATTGTGCAAAGTGATTACTGCCAGAGCTAATATCACCAGCCGCAAATGTGCCTTCTATAGAGGTGCTCATATCTGGATTAACCTTTAGGTGATTTCGTTCATCAAGTTCACAGCCAAGCTCTACTGCAACAGCGGTGGCTGGAATAGAACCAACCTCAATAAATACACCACTAACATCAATACTTGTGCTGCCATTATGTTCTTTATCAACAATAATATTTGTTACAACATTATCTCCTTGAATTTCTTTTAAGTTAGTATTAAGCACAAACTCTACATTGTCTTTTTCGTTTACTTTATCAACCCAGAATGGTTCTGCTTTAAACTCATCACGCCTGTGAATTAAGTAAACCTTGTTAGCAACTTGTGCAGCAATAGCCGCACCTTCTACCGCGCTGTCTCCACCGCCAATTACTGCCACGTCTTTACCACGGAAAAAGAAGGCGTCACAGGTGGCACAGTACGTAACACCTTTGCCAGAAAACTCGTCTTCTCCTGGAGCATTTAAATGCCGCTTATTACTACCCATGGCAAACACAATAGTTCGTGCTTGCACCTCGTCGCCATTGCGCATTGTTAAATTAAACCCTTCAGTTGTTTTTTCAATATTTTCTACGCGCTGCATAGCATGGGTTACATTTTCAAAATCAAGAGCATGGTCTTTAAAATTTTTCATTAACTGGGGTCCAGGAATTTCAATATTACCTGGCCAATTACCAACTTCGGCCGCACTCATACCCATTCCGCCTTCATTCTCACCTACAATATATGTACTTAATTTATAACGCGCTGTGTAAATAGCGGTTGTATACCCGGCACAGCCAAGTCCAATAATTGCAACATCGTACATAATTCAGTGGGAGTATCCTTCGGCTACGCTCAGGATGACAGGAGCAGCAAAGACAAAGGGTTAAATAAATTATATTGATTATAGAGGAATTCTGTACTCTGTATAGTATGTATTGTATCCTGCGTTACATATGAAACCACACTATATTACCACTGCTATCGACTACCCAAACGCTGCACCACACATGGGGCATGTGCTAGAAAAGGTACTAGCAGACGTTATTGCCCGTTACAGTAGATTGCAAGGACGCGATGTTCGATTCCAGATAGGACTCGATGAACATGGTAGTAAAATTGCTCAAACCGCAGAAAAAGAAGGAATGTCTCCGCAAGAACTTGTGGATAGAAATAGTGAATATTTTTTGAGCTTGTATAAACGCCTTAATATTAATTACGATGACTTTTTACGCACAACAAATAAGGAACGCCACTGGCCAACTGTTATAGCACTTTGGAGTAAGCTGGTAGAAGCTGGCAAGCTTGAGAAGCGAACATACACTGGCCTTTACTGTAGTGGGTGTGAACGATTTATGACCGAAAAAGAATTAGAAGATGGCAATTGCCCAGACCACAAACGACCACCCGAAGAAATTAGTGAAGAAAACTGGTTTTTTACACTCTCGAATGACAATGAGTGGCTCAAGGAAATTCTTACCGATGGTACGTTTGCTATTAAGCCTGCCTTTCGAGCTCCAGAAGTATTAACGCTGGTTGAACAAGGACTGCATGATGTTTCGTTTTCACGTGAAGTTACACAATTAAACTGGGGCGTGCCTGTTCCAAATGATAATAGCCAAGTGATGTATGTTTGGTGTGATGCTTTAACAAACTATATTTCTACGTTAGGGCTTTTAACAGATAATGCTGATACTAAATTTTGGGATGATGCAACTGTGACCCATGTTATTGGTAAGGATATTGCTAGGTTCCATGCTCTTATTTGGCCAGCCATGCTTAAACATGCCGGTGTCCGTACACCAGATGAACTGCTGACCCATGGCTTTTTAACGCTTAATGGGCAAAAGATGAGTAAGTCGCTTGGCAATGTGCTGAACCCTATTGAAGCACTTGATACCTATGGCGTGGACCCGATTCGTTTTTACCTGTGTAGCGAAGTACCTGTTGGGCGCGATGGTGATTTTACCCACGAGCGCTGTAAAGAACTTTACGATGCGCACCTGCGTAACAATTTAGGTAATCTGCTTAACCGCGTACTAGTTATGCTTAATAAACTTGGTGGCACGTTAGAAATCTTAGATAACAGCCCTCTTAAACAACCGGTTACAGAAACTTGGGCTGAATATCATAGCGCGATGGAAAACTACGACATTCATAAAGCTCTGCAAAGCTGTGTAGAGCTTATGTCTGCTGGAAATAAACACATGAATGATGAAGCGCCATGGAAAAAAACTGATGATGAAAAACTTATTATTTTAAGCGAACTGGCTGAATTACTACGCCACATTGCCTTAATGCTTTTACCATTTATACCAGCTGCTGCAGAAGAAATGCTAAAACAGCTAAGTATATCTACTGACTATACTACAGAGTGGAATACCGCAGAGAGTTGGAATAAAGTAGGGGAACCAAGTATTTTATTTGCCCCGCTTGAGGAATAATGAACGATTATGAATCGCATTTTGGTGACCACTCAGAAGCTCACGAGTCCTTAAGTTCAATGACGCAAGCTGAAGAATTTCAAATTAAGATGACCGCAGCTTGTAGGCACTATGTTGATGGCGCATTAAGCTCTATAGGAGCTACCGAACCACAAAAGGAGAATTTTTATACTAGCAGCGCCTACGCCACAGCTATGAATAAGGTGTTTGAAACACACGCAAAAGATATTGACTTTTCTTCAAATCCCACGAGAGAAAAGGAGCAACAAATTATTGCAAGCGTGGCTGAAATTATAAGACGCTTTTTATAATTTTCTATTTATTGTTGAAACAAGTTGAAGCATTGTAAATTTACTGTAAAATAAACATATCACTTAAGGCAGAGGGCTGAGGATGAATCTTGGACCAGATGCAAACTAAGTGTTTACGCATAAGCGTAATTCTATTTTTTCCCACATTTAATTATGTTTGACCCAATGGCAGACCTAGAAGATGATCACGGTGATAGCGGCCACAGCGGCAGCACCGGTGACGACAGTAGTACTAGTGACGACCGTCCAGCACCACGCAACACTGGTAAAGCTACGTACGAAGACCGTCCACCACGTGAACTAGGTGTTTTTGTACAGGAACCAAATAACAACGGTGGAGGTGGCAACTACAGTGCCGACCTACACAGTATTTTAATTCGTACCAAGTTTCGTACGTTTTACCTAGACCTTAAAGAGTCTCGGAATGGTAAATTTTTAAAGGTTTCAGAAAAAAGTCGTGGTGGCCAAAAAAGTACCATCATGATGGATAGTGAAGACATCGATAACTTTATTGATGCTCTTACTCAAATGAAAGCTGAATTAAACGATTAATTAGCCTAATAATAGAGAACACCTGACCTTACAATGGTTTGGTGTTTTTTATTCAAATTACCTTACTGTTCATTTTTGTCCAGTTCGGCAAGCTCACTGTGACACTCTATTATTAGTGTTTCTATAAAATAATGTGTCATCCCGAGCGGAGTCGAGGGGCAAAAACGAACCAAAAAAATCACGAAACAGAGCTCACTTCGTTTATTCGCGACTATTCATGATTTCTTTATATCGCTGCAAGGTTTTATTTGAAGTTCTGACTTGTCTAACAGCCACTTAGCAGAAATCAATCATAGGCTCATAATACTCGTTCAAACATGCTGTTTCGTATCTAATCTAGAGCCACAATACTTGACTCAGCTGTATAAAAAGAGTAAATTTTTATATAGACGCAGTCCTTTTGGAACTTGAACTGCGTGGTTCTGAGACCTCCTGTTTCGACAGGAGGTCTTTTTTAATAAGTAAGGTTCATGAGGACTTGAGAAGAAAGTAACTATTACTTATCCTCTCTATGATCA
>CAYSVN010000027.1:0-14928 GCA_964434585.1 uncultured Candidatus Peribacteria bacterium
TTTTTTTTATAAATATGGAGCATTATTTTTGGCTCACTAAAATCAGTCCTTATAATATATGCGCTAACGGTTTGGTCGTGTTGGCCGGGTTCTGTATGAATATGGGGCATTGGGTTTACTATAACATTAATAAGCTTAGGTGGGATATTTTATTGTGTAGTTTTTTGTTATACTTTAAATATGCGAAAATTTTTATTGTTTACATTACTGGTTTTAATTTTAATATGTAGCTTTCTTGTTTGGAACCAAGATAAAAGAACCGCTAAATTAGAAAATGATATTATTAGCAACAAGCGACCTCCTATACAGTATGATGTATGTCCAGATGATCTTATAAAAGCTTTTGAAAACAGAAGTATTGTTTCCTTAAGAAAAGTTTATAAATTTAAAAGTTGGGGTAGTACTTACTACTACATTATTCCTGATGGCAATGATGTGTATTACACAATTTATGATAGTAATTGTCAAAGTGTTTGTGCGCCTAATGGTGGGTTTGATGGTAATGGTGACGGTAAGTGTTCGCGTGCTTTAAAAAATGATTTAAAAGACTTAGAACTTATATGGGAAGATTCCAAAACTAAATAATTTTATTGATTAATTCTGGGAGCTTTTCTGTTTGCATATCGCTAATTGTGTAATGGCCATAGGTAGGAATGTTAATAATTTCTCCTCCTAAAGCTTTATGGTAAATGTCTAAACTCATTTTACCTTCGGGCTCTTCGTTATTGGAAGTAAAAATATAATGTTTGGAATTCTTCCTTTTATAGTTGGATCAATATAAAATTATAAAAACTTATATTATTTATCTATTTTTTTTATTATTAACTCTTCAGGATGACCATCCATACGGTAGTGTTGGTTGTTACGTGTTAAAACCGTGTAGTAATGTAAGCGCAGTGGCCCACTTTGTTCTAAATAAATATCTGATTCAAATCCCCTTTTCGCACTTTCGATACATATTTCTCTTGCAATTCCTCCACAGCGAGCTTCACCATCTCTGTTATCAAAATCACCAATAATAAATTCTAAACCGCCACCATATTCTTTAATTTCTCCTACTACCGCTTTTTTAATTTCTATTAAATCTTTATCGATAGAGCTCGTTGCTAGTGTTGGTTTTATTTCCTTTGTTTGATGTTTGATTGCTTGAAGTTGAATATAATGTGAGCCACCAATTGTACTAGCTCCAATTAATGTTGCAGCGCCTGCTAGTTGTAATAGCTTTTTTTTCATAAGATTATAATGTATCGAATGTTAGGAGTGTTTTGCAAGTTTTTTTTATTATTAGATTGCTTTCCATTCTTTAAAAGAATCGTTACACTAGGGCCTCTATGTCACCTACTAAAAAACCACAAAACACTCGTCAGCAATGGATGATTACCATCCTGCTTTTTTTACTACTTATTGGAATTGCCATTTTTAATTTAGATGGATTTAATTTAACAGAAGATGCCAAACTTCTTAAAGATGCTGAGGAGGTACCCCTTAGTGAAATTACTGCACAATATAATAAGGGAACGTTAAAAGAAATTGTTGTGAAGGATAATGAAATTATTGCTAAAACTAGTAGTGGAGACGTGCTGACAAGTTATAAATCGACATTTGATACTATTTCGGAGCTTGGGTGGAACGATCCACGTAATGTTACAACGGTTAAGGTGGAAAATTTGGAAACACAAAATCTTATAACGGGTATGATTCCAGATATTCTGTTTTTTATGCTTATTATTGGTGGGCTGCTTTGGTTGTTTAGAGGTGTTTCTAAAAGCCAGAATAACGCACTTAGCTTTGGTAAATCTAAGGCAAAAACTACTGACCCACGTAAAGTTACAACACGGTTTAAAGATGTAGCGGGTGCAGATGAAGCTAAAGAAGACTTAGAAGAAGTAGTAGACTTCCTTAAAAATCCAAAACGTTACCAAGATATTGGAGCTAAAATTCCAAAAGGAGTATTAATGGTTGGTGCACCAGGTACTGGTAAAACATTAATGGCTCGAGCTGTAGCTGGTGAGGCTAAGGTACCTTTCTTTAGCATTGCAGGTTCGGAGTTTGTAGAAATGTTTGTAGGAGTAGGTGCTAGCCGTGTACGTGATTTGTTTGCAAAAGCAAAGCGTAACTCGCCGTGTATTATTTTTATTGATGAAATTGATGCCGTTGGTCGCCAACGTGGTGGTGCTGGTTTTGGCGGTGGACACGATGAACGCGAACAAACCCTTAACCAAATTCTTACCGAGATGGATGGTTTTGAACAAGGTACAAATGTGATTGTTATTGCAGCTACAAACAGGCCAGATGTTTTAGATAAAGCACTACTGCGACCAGGACGTTTTGACCGACGTGTGTTTATAGACCGCCCAGATTTAGCAGCCCGCGAAAAAGTATTAGAGGTACACATGCGTAATAAAAAAATGGGTAAGAATATCGACCTACACACTGCTGCTAAGCAAACCATTGGTATGACGGGTGCAGATTTAGAAAATGTAATGAATGAAGCAGCGTTACTTGCAGCCAGGCAACATAAAAAAACAATTTCCCAAAGTGATATTATTGAGAGTATTGAAAAAGTAACCGTTGGTGCAGCTAAAAAATCACGTACGATTAATGAGAAAGAAAAACTAATTACCGCGTACCACGAAATGGGACATGCCATTGTTGGTTACTTAAGCCCAGAGAGTGATGATTTACATAAAATTTCGATTGTGTCTCGTGGTTCTGCTTTGGGTGTTACTTGGTTCTTGCCAAGCGAAGACCAATTTACAACCAGTAAAGAAAAATTCTTAGACCAAATTTGTGGACTGCTGGGTGGACGCGCAGCAGAAGAAATTATGTTTAAACAAATTACGACGGGTGCTAGTAATGATATTGAAAAAGCGACAAAAATTGCCCGTAATATGGCTATGAAATATGGAATGGGTGGTAAAGACCTAGGGATGATGGCCTACGGAGAAAAAGAAGGTTCAATGTTCCTTGGTACGGATCCATCTATGAATAAAAATTATAGCGAGGAGCAACAAAAAACTATTGATGAGTTTGTACGCACTACCATTGATACTCAATATAAAAAAGCATTGGCTCACCTTAAAAAACATAAGAAAAAACTGGTTGAACTTACTGAGCAACTGTTGGCAGATGAAACAATGTCTCGTGAAGAATTTATAGAAATGTTTAACAGGAAGAAGACTGTTAAAAAGAAGTAGATTAGTAGTATTTGCACTTCTTTTTATTCAACAGGTATTGCTAGCTTTACTCGTTCAAACCAATGTTTATAAGCTGCCCACATATGTAGATTTTGTGATACATGTGATTCTACATTTGAATTACTTACGTTGTTTGAATGTAGTAAACTTCTTAAGGCTTCTCCAAAATCATGCATACCGTCTCCTATCACAAAATGAATGTTGCCATTAATATGTTCAGCAATTTCTGATTGAAGTTTTTGTAATTTATTAATCCTACCTGAAACTTCTTCAAAAGCGCCGTCCTGTTCCATTAAAGCTTTGCGAAGTGTAGGAATAGATAGTGCATCTTTTGCATCTTCTAATTGCTTGCGAACAAAGTCATGGCTTTCTGCCGGAATGTTAATTTTTGGTTTTTCTGACATCCTTTTATTATACACTTATTTACGTATTTATTCAATTTTTCATTACCTTACCTTATTTATCTTGTTTTGTTATTGTCTAATTATCAATAAAAAATTACACTATCAACATGTCTAAAATTACTCGTGACAATGTGGCCCATATTGCAAAGCTTGCACGTTTAGAATTAAATGATGCAAAGTTAGACCAGTTTACGAAAGAATTTGGTGATATTTTAGCGTTTATTGATGTACTGCAAGAGGTAGATACTACAGGTGTAGAGCCTCTTAAAAATGTAACAGGTCTTAAAAATATGTGGCGTGATGATGAAGTTCGATTAAGTGATAGTACGAAAGAAGAACTACTTGGAACTTCTGGTTTACCAATTGTTCAAGACCAAATTCAAACTCCATCTGCTATTGGTTAGGGTTTAGTGATTAGTAATTAGGGATTAGTCTTAACAACTAAAAAAGACTAATCTCTATACACTAACACCTAAACCCTTGTTCTCTTACAGTAACAGCTTATACTATATTAAATGTCTCTCTCCGAATTAACCATTACACAGGCACATACCCAACTAAAAGCAAAAACAATTACATGTCGTGAGCTTGTAGATGCTTGTATTGATACTATTGAAGCTAAAAATGATGAGTTAAACGCAGTGGTTCATCCAGAGTTTGCATTAGCACGTGCAGCGGCAGATGACATAGATGCCAAAGGTGAATTTAACCACTTACTAACTGGCATTCCGTACTTAACAAAGGATAACTTTTGTGAAAAAAATCGTTTAAGTACAGCTGCAAGTAATATGTTACGCAAAAAAGACTACAAACCACCGTACGATAGCACAAGTAATAAGCGACTTAATGACTTAGGTGCAATTTCTTTAGGTAAAGTTAATACTGATGAGCTTACGATGGGTGCAAGTACAGAAACTTCTTGTTATGAGGTTACGCGTAACCCTCACAACACTGAGTGTGTAGCTGGTGGTTCTTCTGGTGGTTCTGCTGCTGCAGTTGCTGCAAATATGTGTTTATTTGCACTTGGTACTGATACCGGTGGTTCTATCCGTTTACCAGCTAGTTTTTGTGGTGTAGTTGGTTTGCGTACAACGTATGGCCGTACTAGCCGTTATGGTGTTATGAGTATGGCTAGCAGTCTAGATACTATTGGGCCACTTTGTAAAAATGTTGAAGACACCGCTATTGTGCTTGAAGCGTTAAGTGGACAAGATTCATTTGATGGTACCACCGCTGATGAACCTGTTCCTAGTTACTTTAGCGATTTAAAGCAGGATGTAAGCGGTTTAACAATTGGGGTGCCAACAGAATATTTTACTGAAGGTATACAGCCAGAAGTAGAACAAGCTGTGCGTGATGCTATTGAAAAATTTAAAGCAGCTGGCGCAACCATAAAATCTATTTCGCTACCACATACAAAGTATGCTATTCAAACTTACTACATAATTTCTCCGTGTGAGGTAAGTTCAAATATGGCCCGTTATGATGGTGTTCGGTTTGGACATCACCCACCCTTCGACTCCGCTCAGGGTGACAAGCCTAGTTTAGTAGATCACTATGTGCAGTCGCGTAGTGAGGGGTTTGGAGAAGAGGTACAGCGTCGTATTATGATTGGTACATATGCTTTAAGTGCAGGTTATTATGATGCTTACTACCGCCAGGCCTTAAAAGTACGTGCGATATTAAAACAAGAGTTTGATGAAGCCTTTAAAGAAGTAGATGTTATTATGTCCCCTGTTTCACCTACAACATCGTTTAACGTAGGTGCACATGCTGGTGACCCGGTTGCAATGTATTTAGAGGATGTGTTTTTAACACCACAACCCATGGCAGGAATTCCATGTATTAGTGTGCCATGTGGTACAGATAATAATGGGTTGCCTATTGGCCTGCAGATTGCTGGTCCACAATGGGGCGAGCAGCAAGTGTTAAATGTTGCAAAAACTTGGGAGGAATTATTAGATTAGTATAATTTTAATCTTTTTTATTTTCTTCATCGAGTATCTGCTGCCCATGTTCTAGATCTATAAAGCCTGAGGCAGCTCCGTTGTAATTTTCTACTCTTATTCTTGCTAGCTCTGCTTTTGATAATGGTTTTGCACCCACTTTCAGTCGAGCATCGTTGATTCCTTTATTTATACCAACCTCTGCAAGATACTTATCAATAATATCTACTTCAGTCTCATCTTCAACTACGTGTTGTTTGTAATGAGGGTTTTTTGGTTTTTGAATTCCAAATGCCAAACGTTTTAATTCATCAAGAGCTTCTTGTAGAATAGAGTTATATTTAGCATCTTCAACACGTTCAGACTCTGTTCTTGCACCATTGATAACTGCACTTTCTGCGTTACGATGAACTTTAGTAGTTAGACCAAGATAGACAGCAAAATTTTCTAAGATTGACTCTCCAGACTTACCACCACCGACACCTCTAAATCCAAAGTCAAAATTTTCTGGAATACGGTTTTTAAAATCTTCAACTGTTAATTGTTGCACTAAGCTAGTTTCGTGTTGAGCCCGTTGCCTAGGGTTTGTTTTTTGCATAGGTCCAATTGTGCCATAAAGCTGATTAGCTACATTTATAAGGTCTTTACGCAATGTTGTACGCATTTCAGGCTTATTGCTGTTATAAAGCTCTGGACGACCATCTAAGTGTCCTAAGCTGTAATAGCGGCTTCCGTTATCAAAGAACTTTTTAAGAATGTGTTGCATTTCTGCTTGCCAGTTTGCAGCTCCAGAAAATGGTACAAGTACGCCACCATGTTGGTGTTGTAGGCGCGACTTAGATCCAGAGCCTTCAAAGGCATCGTCTGGAGTATTTTTATCAAACATTATGTAAGCGCCTTCTCCTTTTAAGTCACATACTCCAAGGCGTAATGTACGATTGCTATTATTTGGGTCAACAATTTTTACACGCCAGTAACCAGAATAAAAGTTTTCTGGGCGCATAACTTTATTACCGCGCAGTCTTGCAAAACGATACATTGTGCTATCGTGTTTACCTGGTTTAGCGCTCATATTTAAATTCATTTCTGCAGATAAATTACTTAAGAGTTCTACTTGTGCAATAACACGGCTGTCCTCTGTCCATTCTGCTTGTATTTGTTCTTCACGCGTTTCTTCTTTAATACGTTTTCCTCCACCTCCCCGGCTACCAAAGCCTTTAGCAGCATCGCTCCCCAGTACTACCCCTTTAAAAGGGTTCTCCATTTTTACTGGTGCAAATACTTCTGCTGGTAATTCAATTGCTATCCATTGAGCACGTTCACCTTTATCAAGACTGTCGATATTAAATGTTCTTAAAAGTTCTCGTTTTGCGTCATCACGTAGTTCAAGATCTTTTAGAGTGTAGTTTTCTCCTGAATTATCAAATAAGGCTTTTGCGGCTGTGCGCTTACCTTTTTCCAGTAGTAGGTATGTTTTTTCACCGTCTTCTATAAATATTCTAGCACCTAAAAAGTGCCTGTTAGCAATAACTGGGTATTGATCATAAAGCTGACTAATTCCTGTTCTTAACGTATTAAATGTTCCACGTACATGGTCTGCCTTTTCTTTGTAGTCACCTGATGTTGGTTCTGCTAAAAAGCGTGCACTTTCGAGTGCAGTGTTTCTATCAAGCACTGTGCCATCTGGCATTACAACACTACTACTTGTAGTAGATTTTAGTAATGTTATATCGTCTCTATTTAACATTGCTTGCTTTCCAGCTTTATCTGGCACACCAATTTCCCACCATTGCTCAAATGGGTTAGAGCGCACATAAGTTGGTTTACCGCCTACCATGCTTAGCAGTACAACATCGTCGTTATAGTGGGCAAGATTTTCTGCAACTACAGAGGTGGCACTACTGTTACTACCAGGTAGTACATCACTAGCCTCAAGCGTTTCTAACCCAATAGTTTTTAGTAATTGGTTTAATTTGTTAACCTGGCTTTGGGCTGTGTTGTAGTTTTCGGTAGTTTTTGTTTGAAATAATGGACCGCCAATTTCATGAAAATACTTTTCTAACTCATCGCTATTTGCAAGCTCGGTGGCTTTTGTAAATTCTAACTCTGAAAGCTGCTCACCGGCTGGGCTTTGTTTTATGGTTCGTGTTACACCTAACATTACTGCTTGCTTAAGGTTTGTAATGCCGGGTGAGTTTCCAAATTCTTTAAAAAATTCATCTAGTAGTGTGCTAAGCCCCCAAAGAAGTTTTTTTATGTCTCTTGCAGATATTTTCTCTAAATTTTTAACAGGAAACGCCTTATTGCTTAGCGTGCTTACAAGTGATTGTACCCATGTATTTACACTAGGGTGTTGGCCTTTAAACGTGCGCCAGCGTTCGTTAATTTCTCCAATATCGTCTCTAATTTGTTTAGGGAGACTTGTTTCATACTCAAACCAGGTTTCAATTGGAAGCCTATCTTGTACTGCTTTAAGCGTTTTAACCATGTTAGAAAATGCTCTAACAGTAGAGTTTTGATTATTAGGAGCTGAAAGCTTGTTTTTTGCAGTGCTATAAAGTTTTGAAGCTTTTTTTGTTAGCTCTCCGCCTTCGGTTAATGTAGCAAGTACTTCTGTCACTACTTCTATTATCCTAGCTTTGTCATTAGGTTTAAGCGGAGTTTCAGGGTTACGTTCTTGGGGTTGTTCTACTCCTTTTTCCTTTGTCCATTTTTTAAATACAGCACCATCTACAGGTTGGTCTAGATCTTCATTGTTACTAGTACGTGATGTAAACCATTCTTCAATAATTTCATCTATAATAATATTATATTCATTTAAAACGTCTTCATCTATTTCAATGCCTCGTTTTTCGATTTCTAGTAGTAGTAAGTCAGAATAAAAACCAATACGCTTAAATGCTTCTGTTTTACTCATTGGCGGTGCTGCAGATATTGTATCGTCACACTCATTTAAATAAGCTAAAAGATGTTCTTTAAAACGAACAGTTCTTTTAATTTTAGCTTTATCTAGCTTTTTTATGTATGTATCTAGTTGGTTGTTATTATTAAAGTTCATTAAGTCGTACGCTGTTTGGCTAAATACATTTAAGTTTCCATCTGCACCACTGATAAGGTCTTTAAAATTTGGATTTGTGTGCACCTGAGACATTACAATTGCTTCAGCACAAAAACTAGCATATAAATACCCGGTCCATTCTACTGAGAATGGTTGGTCTCCCATAAGCATAACAGCGTATGCTGATTTTGTTGTATTGGCATTTTTGCTGTTGCTTTCAAATACCTCTTGTGTGGTAGCTGTTGGCGCACCCATTCGTAAGTTTGCATCTATGCCACTTGGTATAGTTGTTGGCCTATTTTCACTTTTAGAAAATGAATCAATAACCGTACTATCTATAAACACTTCAAACTGCTTGCCGGTTGGGCTAGGTGCTAGTTTTAAATTTCCATTTTCTATAACTAAAGATGTTATTTTTTGTATGCCAACCCTGTTTGGATTTTTTATAAGTGCTAAGCCCTCTCTTTGGTACTCGTTATTAGGTGTAAAACCAATACTTACAGCATCTGCACAGCTTGTAAGCTCTGCTAGTTGTTCTTGAAGAGTCAGCTCATCAGCCGTACTTGGTAATTCGCCTTTTTCAAGCCAAATATCTGCGAGCTGATCAGCAATTTTTCTGGTTTCGTTTAGCTTTGCAAAATCTATTTCGTATCCGTATTCTCGGTTTTTAAATTCTAAGTATTCCACCATAAACGCTATTCTTTTAAATGCTTCTGTTTTACTTTTAGGTGTTTCAAATCCGGTAAGCTCGTTAAATGCTTTTACAAAGCCTACAAATGCATTTGTAGATTTATAAGCTTGGTACATGTAACTTCTAGAGTATGTTGCTAGATGAGGCATTACTCTATCGCCTGATTGGTGGTTTATTAATTCAAGTGTGGTTTCAATTGTTGTTTTATTTGCGACTCCTGCCTGCATTCTTTGCATGACTTCGGGGAAATTGTTTTTAAACTCAAGAGCATAAGCGCAAGTGGCAATAAATTCGATTCCACTCCATGTATCGGTAATGTTATGGTTATCAATTACTATTGATAGCTGGTTATGCCTGTTTTTACAGACTGGCAAGCGCGAAGCAAAAGCTGACATATCGCTCCAGTCATTAATTGGATTATCATCAACATAAACAGTGTTTACGTTTTTATGTGGTGCTGGGTCTAAATCTTGTTTTGCTAGATTTGTTTTTTCTAAATCTAAAGGTGGGCCAAATTTTTGTAAATTTGTGGCCAGTTCAATTCCTTGTTGGGTTAATAAATTATCACTTGTATATCCAGCGGTTACTTGGCGAGCACTATCAATGTAATTAGATAGTAAAGCTTCATTGTCTAATTCTTCAAATTCATTATTTTGTGCTGTTTTATTACCTGTTTCAAAATAAGCTTGTGCTAATTGGGTGGTATCATGAAAGTCTAAATTTACACCATCTGGCTTAACATTTCCAAAACATCCAGCAATATAAGGCTCATAGAGTGCTATTCTTTGGTAAGCTTCATGGAAACTTAATGGGGGTTCTAAGTTTAAATCGGCATCAATTTTTTTGAATAAACTCACACGATCATCTATATCTAAATTATCTTTACTCTTAAAAAAATCGTCCATTTCTTCATATATTTTTATAAAATCTTTTTGGAATAGTTTTTGAAAAAGACTAATTGTGATTTCTAGACATTGTTTTTGAAATTTACTATGAAATTTTGCACCAGGAAGCGTGCTACCTCCATTTTTAAATTCTTTTATTAACTCAGCAGCCGTAAGAATCTTTGCTAATGTGTGTACTGTTTTCCATTTTGTACTAATTAAACTTTGATCAAGCATTGCAAGAACCTTTCCAAACTTCCCCATTTTAGGAGCAGAAAAGAAAGAGTAGTCTTCTTTGGAAGATATTTTCTTTTTAATTTGAACAAAGTTTAATATAAATTGACTATACTGTGGATCGTTTTCATTTATTGATCCTGTAGAATTATCACTCCATCCAATCCAGTTTGCATTTACTAAGTCTACACATTCTTTTACTAAGGTTTCATTGTCCTTATTTTTTATATGCTCTAGCTGCTCAAGTAGTTCTTTTTTTGTATCTTCGCATTTTATTTCGTTTGATGCTTCAAAAGTTCCAGCTGGTACAACATCTTTCCCCCTGGGATTTTCATTGTAGTTTAGAATAATTTCTTCAGCTCGTTTTTTTGCCTCTTCTGGCCTATGTTTTAAATCTAATATAATTTCTTGACCAGGAGCATTCCCCTCCGCAGACACACACACTTGAATTGCGTTCATATAGAATTCAATTCTTTTGTGAGCTTCACTAACAGACATTGAACGTGGTAGTCCTAAGCTTGTATCTAACACTTCTACAATTTTATGCATTGATACATTTCCACGACCTACATAAATATCATTAAAATTTGTTGTTTTTGTTAATCCTAAGCTTGTTATAGCTTGTTTAAATCTTCTTCCTGATAAATGCTCTGCTACATTTCCTCCAACAGCTGCTCCAAAAAATAGTTGTGTTCCGTGGTCTTCATTACGTTCATGGCTAGAAATGTGTAGCATTCCTAACATGCTAGCGAGGTACACTATAGCAAATTGATTATCTACCGCGTCTGAAGTTATAGCTTTCATTACTCTTCCATCTTTATTATTACTATATAATGATCCAAACGTATCATTTATACCCATTTCATCTAATACTGACTGATCAACAACTGCTAATGAATAAATTGCATGAGCACTAATATTCATGTCTTGATTTTTGTCTATGGATCCAAAAAATACATCTTTATTCATTTCTAGAGCTTTTCGATTTACTAATGTCCCAACAAAATTACTTTCAGAATTATCTTTTAAAATATCATTAACTACTAGTTGTAAATCTTGTAAGGCACTATTCCATTCAGCATTGGTCCATATTTTTTTTTGTTCTATTTGTATGTTTTTTCTTTCTCTTGACCAAGCGATAGAAATTTTTGATAAATTTTCTGCTGATAGTACTTCTTGCGATAGTTTTTTAGCATCATCTTTTTGCTCTGGGTTTCTTGATGCAGCGTATAAAAATCCATGTAAGTATACTTGTGCGCGAGTGTAGCACTCTTGTAAGGATGATACTTCGTTATTTTGAGTTTCGCCATCAATGTATTCTAAAAGATTTAGTAGTCTATCGTAGCTTTGGTCTTCTAAAGCAATGGTTAATGCCTCTATTCCTTCTTGAGCATATTCTATAATAAAATGTTGTATGCGCTCACCACTGGTAACTTCTGCACCAATTACTCCAGCAGAGATAGCAATGTTTTCTGATGTAGAATCTGGGTTATTTGCAAATTTATATGATAGAGCTTGTAACAACGTTATTCCTGACCATTCTTCGTCTGTGTTCATTGGAGCTACTTCAATACCGGTATATTTCCCTTGGTTATCTATTATTCCTGATGCAAGTGAATTAGGCATTTTTTGTACAAATTCACCTGGAGATAATATTTTTACTAAAAATTGGTTATCATTTATTTCAGGTACTTTTCCTTTCCCATTCCACCAAAGAACGTTTTCTTTCATAAATTCTGTTACACCTTTTTTTTGGATGTTTTTAAAAAATCCAGGTGCAATAATAAATTTTTCAGGATTCATACCTTTCATTTGGTCCATTAATTCTTGAAGACCTTCTTGATATCTTTTTTTGCATTCAGAATAAGAGATTAGTGTGCCAAATTTTTTATTTTCTAAATGGCTTTGTGCAATAAGACCTTCAGCTCTTCTTCGTGTTTGGCTTTCAGGATTTTTTAAATCTGCTTCTGTTAATTCTTTTTTTCCTACAATATCATTACCAAAAACAATACCATCAATTTCTGTTGAATCTTTATTAGGTTGCTGGCCGTCTTGTTTGTCTTTAGACATATACTATTATTGTATAACATAGTTGTTATTTTAGCAATAATAGTTTAAAGAATATATCTAACCTTAGCCGCTTTTTACAAGATTATTATAATTATCATATTTAAAAGTGTGCTATACTACATACCTATGAAACGTTGGTTATTTATTGCTGCTGGCTTACCATTACTATTTGCTGGTTTTGTGGTATCTCGTACTACTACTATTAACCCACAAGAGCTATTTAACAGTGTTTCGATTATGGCAGAGCCTGGTACTTATGTGCTGGCTGGTTATAACGATGGTTCAATGTCTTTACCAGTAAAACTACAATTTGACCATGATGAAGATGAGCATGATGAAGATCATGATCTTGATGAACTTGGTTACTCTTTACCGGTGTTGTTTCCTAAAATGGTTGATGAATTATATGTATTTGGCCACCATGTAAATACTAGTGATGTATATCCATTTTATGTTGATCCTGAGCCTTACACGCAAGAAGTTGCACAGTTATATGGTGGGGTTAAGCGTGCAGTTATTACACGGGAGCAATGGGGTGCTAATGAGGAATCATTATTTAAGCGTACAACCGAGGTAGCGCCAGCAGCTAACTCTGGTTCTGCGGGGCCAGACGCCTGTGCCGATTTAAGAGCAGGATACCCTGATGAATTTAAAACCATCAGTACTAGTTACAGTGATAGTACTGGTCAACGTTATCGTTGGGCACAAGCACAGCATGACCCGCAAATAATTGTGGTACACCACACTGCTATTTCTACTATTGGCGATAGCCGTAGTGGTGTTGAAAAAATGAGAGCGCTTTATGGCTACCATGCTAATGTGCGTAATTGGGGAGATGTTGGTTACCATTATATTATTGATGACCGTGGCCAAATTTATGAAGGCCGCGCTGGTGGTGCAACGGTGGTTGCTGCCCATGTGCTTTGCCATAATATTGGTGCTATTGGTATTGCGCTTATGGGTAACTTTCAAGACCAACAACCAAACCAAGCGCAAATGCAAAGTCTTAAGTGGCTTGCAACAGACTTAGCCAGGGAGCATGATATTGACTTAAGCGCTAACGTTAATTTTAGGGATAAGTATGTTTCTACTATTACCTCGCATGGAGAATTGGCCAGTACTTCTTGTCCTGGAACCCAAGTTAAAAACGCTATGCCACAAATACTGCAGCATATTCGTGATGAAAATATTACGGGCAGTATTACGTTTTCTAGCCTTAGTCCTGCACAAAAGCGTTTACAAGACCGCCTATTAAAACAGCAACAGCAAGGTAAGCTACTGCTTAAAAGTACGCATGTGCTTAATGGTAAACCAGGCCAAACATTGCCGGTAACACTAGAGTTTACTGCCCCTAAACAGCTACAAAAACGTGATAGAATTGCACTTATTGCTCGTAGTAATACACAAATTGCTATTGAACGTAATGTGGGCGATGGTTTAATTCCTATTAGACGTGAATTGGTAGCGGTAGAATCTGCTGAGCGGGGAGAAAAAATTTCTATAACGTTGCAAATTACGTTGCCACCTATTTTAGGTGAACACAGTATAGAAGTTGGACCACACACATTAAAGCTTACCGTTGAGGGTAGGCCACTACGTAACAGTGGAGTTAATAGTGTTCAGCAGGCGGTTACAGATACTGCACTGCTTACAAAGAACCCTATTCGTATAAAATTAAGTTACCCTAATCCTAGTGCACAAGCTTATTACAGCGTTCCGCCACGGGTTAACAATAAGCCACAAGTTGCTAAAGTAGGTTACTTTTACCAAGATGGTAACGATTGCGTGTATAGCGCAAATAACCAAGAACAAGCACGTGGAATTGTACGCGTACTGCCGGTAGAAGGCGTTAGCACCGTTACAAGCTGGGATACGCGTTATAACTCGTTTAGAGGCGTGTTAGAATGCCAAATTGTTGATAGTGAGTTGGTGTTGATTAACGAATTACCGTTAGAAGAATATTTGTGGGGCCTTAGCGAAGAGCCAAAAACAGAACCAGAAGAAAAACGGAAAGCCATTGCGGTAGCAGCCCGTAGTTACGCTGCTCATTATACGCAAAGCGACTACCGTAAATTTCCTGGTAAACCGTACGATGGTAGTGATAGTCCAGCGCAATTTCAAAAATATAGTGGTTATAACTGGGAGTTAGACCATCCAGTTTGGGTAGAAGATGTTAAAGCTACCCGTAACCAAGTGGTAAAGTATAAAAACCAGATTGTAAAAACGCCTTATTACACTAGTAATGATGGACGCACGCGTTCGCCCAGTGAGCATGGATGGAATGGTTTTTTGTTTGAGGAGATTTTTTATAGTAAGCCAGATCCTCATTGCGAAGGTTTAACACAGCGTGGCCATGGGGTTGGTATGTCTGGGTGTGGGAGTCGCGGAATGGCGAATGATGGTAAAATTTATACAGAGATTCTGCAGTATTACTATCCTGGTAC
>CAYSVN010000028.1:0-14566 GCA_964434585.1 uncultured Candidatus Peribacteria bacterium
GATGTATAATAAAAACAAGACCCTTTTTCTACTTCTTCTTCCTTTTCTACCTCTTTAACCTTTGTGCAATGATTACTACAACAACCGAAACCATACCTAGTAAAACTGTAAAAGATATCCTTGGCATTGCTAGGGGTAGTACAGTGCGTTCGCGTAATGTGGCAATGGATTTTTTCGCTGGCCTTAAAAGTATTATTGGTGGTGAGCTTAGTGAATATACAAAACTGCAGGCAGATGCACGTGAGCAGGCATTACAGCGAATGGTGCAAGATGCTCAATCTCTTGGTGCAGACGCTGTTATTAACGTTCGCTTAACAACCTCTACTATTATTGGTGGAGCGTCAGAAATTTTAGCTTACGGCACGGCTGTTAAATGTACCTAAATGATATTACTGCCAATAACAGCAATGGCTTTGTATATCTTTTTTTGGTTAGCGCTAGTATGTGTGTTTATCTATTTTGTGTATCAAAGAATACAAAATATAAAAACAGAGCAGTTCGAAAAACGAGATAACTAATGCTTTAAACTTAAGCCTTTACTATAGACTTAATCGTAAAAAACTATGTGCTAACGCCATAAAGAAGTGCGTGAGTTTTTTCTTTAAGCGCAAGGCTGCGTTGGGCAATTCTACTCATAGAGCAATATAACCCAAGCTGCTTCTGTAATAATAATAAATATTCCGTTGAACCGTCAGGACTATCTTCATTTTCTGTAATATTCATAACTTTTTCGCGTAAGAATGAAATTCTACTTTGTAACGAATCTAGTTTTTGTACATCAAGTTTAGTATATGTTTCTAAATCTTTGTAAGGGCTAAGCTTCTTTTTTACAGACCTGCTTAAATTAAGTACAGAATCAATCCCCCACCATTTAAATGTACGATCAATACCAAGTTGTTGCTGAGATTGTTTCTCTAGTTCAAAATACTGACTATAAAACTTAGCTTCTTCTTGCAGTAATTGTTCCAGTCTTGCTCGTTCTTGGTTAAGAAGTTCATCGGTAACCAGGTTAGAATTTTCAGCAGAGTCTAACCCAATTAAGGGCATTGTATCCATGTCGGCAACTGCAACTATTGATTCAGGAACTGGAGGCATAATTATATAGTAAAGCTAAGGAAATTGGAGTATAAACGATTAAAAACCGAAATCAATATCCATCCTTGCTATTGAACAAAAAATGAGTACAATAGGAATGTGACCTATAAGCCACATCATCAGCCTGTACTCCTTAAAGAAACTCTAGAGTTGCTAGCGCCTAAGGAAGGTGAAACCGTGCTCGATCTTACATTAGGTCTAGGTGGTCATGCATTACAAATTTGTAAACACATTGGTAAGGAAGGTAAATATATTGGCTTAGATGCCGACGAAGCAAATATTGCCATTGCAAAAGAGAATCTAAAAGACCATGCAGATATTCTACAGGTTATCCATAGTAACATGGCAGAATTGCCCAATGTTTTTACAGACACTGTAGATATTGTCTTTGCAGATTTAGGATTAAGTTCGCCGCATATAGATGACCCAACGCGCGGGTTTATGTTTCGCGAAGATGCTCCACTTGACTGTCGTTACGACCGCAGTCAAGGTATAACAGCGGCAGAACTTATTGAAGACCACACAGCTAATGGACTTGCTGGTGTATTGTTTCACTATGGTGAATTACGCCAAAGCCATAAACTAGCAAAGGCGATAAAAGAAGCTGCACCTCAAACAACAAGGCAATTATTTACAGCAATAGAATCTGTCGTGGGATATCGGGTAAAATCGATTGCCCCCCAAGTGTTTCAGGCGCTTAGAATTAAATTAAATAGAGAGCTAGAATCCCTAGAAGTATTACTTACCTCTTTAGAATCAATAGTAAATCCAGGTGGGCGTTGCGGCGTCATGAGTTACCACTCGCTAGAAGATCGCCTTGTTAAGCAGGCGTTTAGGCAATTAAGCGCCCCAGAAATAGATGAAACAACAGGGCAAATTACAAAACATTCTCCATGGAAAGTAGTAACAAAAAAACCAATAATGCCCACTCAGGCAGAAATTGACTTAAATCCTCGGTCAAGAAGTGCTAAACTCCGTGTAATAAAACATATTTAATGCCTCAATACTCTAAAGCACCGGCTGCACGTCGCACATCACTTAATACCATTGTGGAACAAAGCACCCTTATGTTGATGTCTGTCATTGTAGTACTTATTATTGGTTTAGCCGTCCTTCGGTTATTCCACCAAAATAGCACTGCTACTCGCGGATATACATTAAGAACATTAGAGGCAGAACGAGCAGAGCTAAGTTACCAAGAAGAAGTATTAACAACACAGCTAGCAGAAGTACGCTCCTTAGATGTGCTATTGGAAAACGAAAATGTACAAGCGATGAACAGCACTTTAAGCCCAGTGTATGTAAAAGATAACACTGCCGTTGCTCTTAACCAAAACTAATAATTATGATTGCAATTTTTGGACACCAAAACCCCGACACCGATGCTATTTGTAGCGCTATTGTGGCTGCGGATTATTTTACAGGCGTAGGTTACAACGTAACTGCTTTTAGATTAGGCAGCATTTCGCCAGAAACAGAGTTTGTATTAAAAAAAATAGGAGTTAAATCACCAGAATTGTTAAAAAGCATAGATGATGGATCAGACGTAATACTGGTAGACCACAACATGGTAAGTCAATCGCTTCCAAATTTACAATCATTAAATGTGCTTGGCTATATTGACCATCATGCTATTGAAAATATTAGCTCACCTCATCCAATTTATGTACGATTCGAGCCTCTAGGTTCTACTTGTAGTATTTTGTATAGAATGTATACAACAGACGCTATGATGATTTCAAAACCAATGGCAGCCTTGATGCTTAGCGGTATTTTAAGTGACACCTTAGGCTTTAGAAGTCCAACGACAACTGATGATGATAAAAAAATTGCAGAGCAGTTAGCAAGTATTGCAGGAGTAAGCGATATAGAATCATACGCATTTGAAATGTTTGCTGCAAAATCTAATGTAGGACATCTATCAGATAAAGAATTAATAACTACCGATTTTAAAGTGTACGAACCAGCTGGTAAAATGGTTGGATTAGGTGTGGTTGAAACCACAAATCCTGAGCAAATTTTAAAAAGAAAAGACGGACTTCTTAAAGCCATGCAACAAATTAAAGAAGAAAAAAATCTAGATTTTATTCTACTAAGCGTGATAGACATTTTAGAGGAATCAAATACAACCTTTGTGTTGAGTGGTGAAGAGGAAGCCTTGGTACAGCAAGTGTTCAGTGCAAGTACTAATGATAATGTGGCAGACTTAGGAAGCCGAGTTTCGCGTAAAAAACAAATGCAACCACAAATAGAAGACTATTTAAATAGTTAGTAATAACGCTCGAACGAGAACATAAATTATTTAAGTATTTTTCAGTTCATACTGTGCCTCGCGAATTTCCCATGCGAGCACTACTGCTACAATTGTTCGTAGTAGTACCAGTACTGTCAGTTTTCCTAGTTCGTCCCAACTTGGTTGTAGCATAGAAAGGATAATATCTTTACCTACTAAAAATTCTAAACCTAGCGCTAAGTATTTTCCTAACTCAATTCTAATATTAGGAAGGCTGGCTTTGCAAGTTAGGCAAGATCTCGTAAAGTGATATAAGCTAGCCATCGAACCATAAAGCATAATAAACACACCAATAGCGCCAAAAATTATACTAGCCCAATGTGCAAATAAATGTAAATAATCCATCTATGTATTATAGCATAGTCCGAGTATTTCCCCTATATCTTTAAAAGTAAAAAAGGAAGAAAAAGAAGTAGAGGAATGTTTCTACATTTTTTAACCCTTCTTCTTTACCTAGTCTAAGTATTACTAAAGTCCTGACCTTCCAACATTGTATCAGCGGCAATCATTTTACCTGTAAATTCACAGTGTGTTAATTGAGAATGTTTATCAATAACACAGTCTTTTAAAATGCAGTCATGCAATACGCAGCCCTCAAACACAACGACATTATTTAAGACACAGCGTTGCACCTCACTCCCCTCGCCTAGCACAACCCCATTATGTGTCTCTGAGTTTTTGTCGATACTCGCACCAGGCTTAACAATGGTACGCGTGCCAGTAAATTGCTTATTAAAAGCGCTATAGGCCTGAAAAGAACCAATGTCTACCCAGTCACCCATAAAGCCAACACAATCAATAGGTACATTCGCATTTTGCAAAGCTACAAACATTTCTCCTGCATTGTCTGGGAAGTTTTCAGCATGCTTAAGGACAGTATTAACGTGTGCCTTAGGCAAAATGCTACAGCCTGTATTAACAAGTGTGCTTTTAGGGTTGTCAGGCTTTTCTTCAAAAGAAATAACACGTCCTTGGTTATCTAATTCAGCAATTCCAAATTTTTTAGCCTTCTGCTTATCTTCAATATCATAAGCAATTAAAAATGGCGTACTGCCATCATAAGTTTTAATAAGGTTTTCAATCGACTCAGAAAAATAATTATCTCCTAGTAAAAATAAAATATCATCATCAATATTGTAGCGCTCCACCCATTGATTAAGTGCGCCTAGTGTACCTAGCTTTTGGCTGTCGTCATTGGTTTGTTCTATTACAATGCTAACAGGTCTATCCAATGTGCTGGCCCAGCGTTTAAATTCGTTTTCAAATACGGCATTCGTGCTAACAGCAATAGGTAAATTCTTTGGAATGCCCTCAATTAAATATGTTAAAATTGGCTTACCAGCAATAGGTAGTAGTGGCTTTGGTCGTAGTTCACTTAGGGGCCAAAGACGGGTAGCAAACCCACCAGCTAAAATAAAGACGTGCATAAAAGGTTAAAGGTAGTGTAGCATAAGCAAAACCATTCTTGTAAGACTCATGAAAAACATTTTTCTTTTTCTCATCCCATTACTGTTAATTGCTTGCCAGCCGCCACACCCTCTTCTTGGTGAACAATCATTAGAAGGTAGTCTAGAGCCAGCCTCTATCTCTGCTGTAAGGCGTGGAAGTCATTTATTTAAACAGGATAATCAAGAAGTACTTTATGTAGATTCCAGCGTTGTTAATTTGTATAACTACGAATTTCAGGATGTAAAAATAGATGGCTTAGTAGAAGTAAATACAAATCCTGATACTTATCCTGTTATGGCTGTAAGTAGTATAAAGCGTGTTGGAAAAAGTGCAGTAACCAGCTGGGAATTACCAGCGTTTAATATAGCACTGCAAACACCAGCTTTGTGGAATATGTTGCGCAATGGTAATGAAGTTCAGTTTTTCTTAACGGGGCAATCTCAACCAGTAATGCAAATTAGCACAACAGCTCTAAGTCCTAGCGATGGTGAGCCATTAACAATTGATGAGCAATTAGCAGAGCATGTTGTTACGGCTACGGCAGAATTTATAACAATTTACAGTGAGCCAAAACTTATCATAACATATTTAGGGGGTGAGGACTGGCAACAAGCTTGGAAAGACGCCTATAACAGCATTACATTTATAAACGAGGCAGAAGTACCAGTAATTACACCAGTTGCCGGTAGCGGCAAGCCTTGTGGCGGTATAGGTGGTGTGCTTTGCCCCGATGGTGAATGGTGCCAAGTACTAAGTGCCGATGGAATTGGTAAGTGCCGTGGGCTATAAAGACGTTGCAGAAGTTGAAGATGTTGCAATGGTTTTAGAAGGGCTTAGTTTTATACACATTGTAAACTGAGCAACCTTTTACATCCCTGACGCATTTGCAACTTCTGCAATTTTTATTAATCTAAGGTTTCAAAAAACTATCTTTTATGATATAATAATGGGATGGCTGACACAAATTCCAACACTGATGAAATAGAAGAAAAAACACTCACAAATCAGTGGTTATTTAATGAAATAATGCGCCATATTGAACCAGAGCTACTACAAAGTAATGAAGAGTTAGAATTAAAGTATACCCAGGAAACAGAGGCCGATATGACTGAACGCTTAGAGCGCTATCAACAAGCTTTTACACGTTACCACGAGGTAGCCAATCAATTAAAAAAAGGCTTAGAAATGGATATTCTTACAAAAAGAAAAGAGAGACGGTTAACATCAATAGCGGAAGACAGTAAGCAGGCCGAAGAGGTACTTAATAATCTTTCTGATAAAATTGATAATGCATAAACACCATATTACCGTCGGCAGCATTTTTAAAGAACGTAGACTGATTTACCAAGAACGAGGCACGTTTGGTGGCAATGATAACGCTAGGGCGGAAAGCAGAAAAAATATCTTGAATATTGCCAATAGAATGAGTAAACAGCAGAGAGAAAGAGAATCTCAAAACAGTAGCGAGCAACAGCAGGTTATGAACCCCACACCAGAAAGATTAGAGGATACGCCTCTAAAACCACGAATTAAAAGAATGCTTACGAAACTGCGAGAAGCTACCAATCAAGATAATCACCCGATTATTGATTTAATGAAAAGCTCAGATTCCTTTAGCGAAGAGCAATTGCAGTATGAAATTTCCAACCTACTACACGGCGGAGGTTCTTGCAATTGTCCAGAAGGACATGGGCAATACAAGTTCCGTTTTACGGAAACAGTTAATGGTGTAGAAGGTATTGGTATTGAAGAACGAGTGGAAGACCGAGTCCATAAAAGTGGAAAGTCTAGTAGGAGATACGTAAATAGATTTATTGCTCCATTGCCTCATTATAACCAAATTATAAAGGCTAAAGAAGCTGCTCGGCACAAAAAAAGAGCAGCCGAAGAACAACAAAGGCTTAATGATTACAATAGTGCCGTTAAAGCAGGTCAGGCAAGATACCGACCCATTGAAGCCGGCATGCCAGCATTACATAAGTTAATGACAACGGATTACGACACAATGGAAAATGGTCACGAGCATTTTTTACGCGATTTACAGGCTGAAAAACAAAACTTAAATAGGCGTAAAGCTAAAGGTGGACGATTAACAATGGGTGATAGAATGAAATCTATCATGGATACCAGGTTTGACGAAGTTAATAAAAAAGATGCTCAAGAGCGTATTCAACAAAAAATAGAAAATGAGTATACATATGCTGCTCAACAGTTTAGTAAAATGGGCTACCAGGTAGAGTGGCAAGGTGAAGATTTATTTATTAAAGGACTCGATAATGGCAAGATGATAAATATGGGCAGAATTAGTGCATATCCTAAAGATGCCAATCATCCTACATTTGTTGATAGAGGCGGTTTCCAAGGTCGCGCATTTTCTGACGAAGTAAATTTTACGTACAATGACTTAAGGAACGTAGGCTTAAAATTTGACGATCAAGCGAATATTATTCCAGGATCTGGGCAGGCTATAAAATACAATTCATTAAATGAGCTTACAGCAGCATTGCGCCCTCAGGTGGTTGCCATGCAACCAATTACTATTGAGCCAGATGTTGTAATGCCAAACATTTATCAGCAGTATCAATCGGCACCAACTCCACAATTTACACCGCAGCAACAACCTACACCAGCTCCTCAGGCTGATCCTTATACACCAGAAAATGGTTTCTTCCCGGCACCAGGCCTTGATTCACATGGTGATGCTCCAGGGGAAATTAATGATGGCAATCTTCCAGAAAATGATAGCGACTCTATGCAGTCAGTTATTGAAACAGGAGCTAATGTTAACAAACAGACAGCTCCAGTATTAAAAAATGATGATACTGGCCAGAGCATTTTAGAACCAGTAGATGAGCTGTCTACTAAGCCAGAGGCAAACGTAACACCTGAGCCTGGTGGTTTTCAGGAGCTAGAGCAATCACAAGAAGCGGATGGGGAAAAACCTCAAGAGCCTAAACCTAGCAAGCTTGATGATATTGGGCTACTACCATTTGATGATTCAGAAGCAGGTGAAGTAGAAGAAAATCTATTCCCTATTTTAGAAGGCCCAGAACCAAGCGGTCCCAGTAAAACAAAAATAGCTCCAGAAACATTTTCAGGACCTCCTCCACTAGCACAAAAACTTGACCGACAATCATTTGAAAATAATGGTAGCGAGATAAGCCAAGATCAATTAGCAACATTAGCAAACAACCTTAAGAAGCAAGAAGTAATAGTGGTAGATGAAAAAGGCAGCCTTAACGTTGATGGCGCAGCGGTTGTGGAAAAAGTCCGCAATCGGCCAGAGCCAACATTACTAGAAAGGTTTATTGCATTTATTAATGAACTGCAGGGAAATGCTCCAAAGCAAAAAGAGGTAGCAAAAACCGAAAATGATAATGAAGAAGAAGGCACAGATGGAGACTTGGTTGAAAAGCAAAAAAATAAAATACCAAAAATAGGGCCATTTAAAAATTTAGATTTCAAAAATAAGGATGAAATTAGAAAAGCTATTAAAGATATGAATCCTGCAGAAATGATGGAGGAATTGTTTGAAGGAGTAGAAGAGAAAGAATTAAATGGAGGGATTAATAGAATTAAGAATTTTTGTTTAGCAGTGGCGCCAGCAAGCGAGCATGCCAAAATAGAAAGAGAATTTAATAACCTATTTAATGTATTAAGAAACCATAGTAAAATTATGTTTGAGTATTTTAAATATATTGATAAGTTAGTCCATGGTGAAAATACTCAAGAAGAATTGTTGGTATTAAATAAATCATTAAGAGCAATGAATACTGTGCAGGAGCGAAAAATATTAATGTCTTTATTAGAAGGCTTTGGAGAAGGATTCGAAGAAGCGGTTGGGCAAGAAAGAGAAATGCAGATATATAAAATGAACTATGAAGGCAATGGGCGACGAGGTGGAATTTATAAATTTAACAAAAATGTTAATGGGGCAAAAAGGTCAGTCGTCTTTAATGTTCACGCTGCTACAGTAACAGAAGAATAAAAGGTGTACGAATATACACCACAATAATTTATAAGACAGTGCAAGCCTAGTTGATTGCATGTTTTTTAAAGACGCGTAACATGGTGTACGTACATTCACCTACGTTCTCTCGAACACAAGTAAACAGCAGGGTTGTACCTTATATATTTTATTTATTGCATTGTTGATGGGCAGAATAAATCTTGTCCATCCAGTGCATCATAAATTTCATAAGAAAACCCCGTCACTATACATCTCTAGATCTTTTATTCCATCATCTAACTTTGTAAATTCACTATGTTCCGAAACGGTGCTGCGCAGCTATCGACTTTCAAAAACTTGAATTAACTACTAAAAGTTAGTAAGATGGCTAAAAGCGGAGAAGTATAAACTGTACATTACCTATTTACTCCCCTATTATTATGCCTACTGCAACTCCTACTAAAAAAACTATGTCCACTACTCAAGGTTCTAAGTCCGCCGCAACTAACAAAAAAGACAACAAGCAATCATCGATTGATTTAGCTCTGCAGCAAATTGAGCAAAAGTTTGGACAGGGTTCTATTATGCAATTAGGCAAACAAACAATTGCCGCTATTCCAAAAACATCTTCTGGATCACTTTCGTTAGACTTAGCGTTAGGAGGTGGCTTTCCAGATGGACGTATTATTGAAATTTACGGACCAGAAAGTTCTGGTAAAACGACGCTTAGTCTCCACGCTATTGCAGAGGTACAAAAATCTGGTGGTAAAGCTGCATTTATTGATGCTGAGCATGCTTTAGACCCTGTTTATGCTGCAAAAATTGGTGTTGATGTTAAGGAGTTATACTTAAGTCAGCCAAGTAATGGAGAAGAAGCACTCGAAATTACAGAAGCCTTAGTGCGAAGTAACGCGATTGATATTATTGTCATCGACTCTGTAGCTGCTCTTACACCAAAGGCAGAGATAGACGGCGACATGGGCGCTAGTCATATGGGGCTTCAGGCTCGTCTTATGAGTCAGGCCTTACGTAAGCTAACTTCCGTTATTGCAAAATCTAAGTGTAAAGTTATCTTCATTAACCAAATTCGTATGAAAATTGGTGTCATGTTTGGTAATCCAGAAACAACCAGTGGTGGTAACGCTCTTAAATTTTACTGTAGTGTGCGTTTAGATGTACGTCGTATCGATAAAATTTTAGAAAAAGGAGCACGTGAAGGCGAAGAAATTGTCGGAAACCGAGTACGGGTAAAAGTTGTTAAAAACAAAGTTGCTCCCCCATTCCGCAAAGCAGAGTTTGACATCTTCTATGCTCAGGGAATTTCTAAAGAAGGTGATCTTATAGACTTAGGTGTACAGTTTGGTGTGCTTGGTAAGGCAGGTGCTTACTACCGCCTTAATGATGAAAATATTGGCCAAGGTAAGGAACAGGCACGTACATTCTTAAAAGAAAATCCTAAAATTTCTGCTCAAATAGAAAAAGACATCCGTAAGATTGCTTTAGGTCAATAAGTAAATGTTGCAGGCGTTGCAAAGGTGCAAGAAGGGCCTCAATTATACAATATTGTTAAATTGAAAAACCTTTTACACCTCTGACACGCCTGCCACTTCTGCAACACTCAAAACATCCTTGGTTTTTTATGGTTGCTTATACACATTTAACTACCAAATCTTCCACATATTAAAACCGTATTCAGGAAAACTTTCGAGACATTCTCGTTGATCAAATTTACAAAAACCTCTACAGTACTTCTCTCATGTCTGAAAACTCTCTTATCCCCATAGAAGTACAGCCGCATTCTATAGAAGCGGAGCGAACTGTTATTGGAGCAATTTTAATGGATCCAGAAGCAATGATGAAAATTGCGGATGTTTTAAAGCCAGAAGATTTTTATGACCCAACATTTAAAGATATTTTTAAGAGTATTACAGAGTTGTTTCATGCCCATGAAGCAATTGATTTTATTACCGTAAGTGAAAAAATAAGTGAAAACACTAAATTACAAGAACTTGGTGGTAGTGCGTTTCTTGCGCAACTTGCCCAAGGAGTACCAACGGCATCACACGTGTTTCAGTATGCGCAAATTGTTAAAACAAAAGCAACGCATAGGCGCATTATTAAAGCCGGACAAACTATTGCAGGTTTGGGGTACGACGAAGATCAAAAAATAAGCGAACTGCTCGATGAGGTTGAAAAAATAGTCTTTAATATTTCAAACGAGTTTCTTGTTCAACACTTTACGCATATTCGAGATATTTTAAATATGCGATACGAAAAATTCTCCGAACTTCATGAATCGCCAGAAGAAGTAAATAGAGGAATCTCAACCGGCTTTAAAGGGCTAGATCACATGCTTTCGGGTTTTCAGCCTAGCGATCTTATTATCTTAGCTGCACGTCCTGCGATGGGTAAAACATCACTTGCATTAAACATTGCCCAAAACATGGCTATAAAAGAAGGTAAGCATGTTGGTATATTTTCATTAGAAATGAGTAAGGAGCAATTAGTTGATAGAATGTTTTCTACTCAACTTGGGGTGGATAGTTGGAAGCTGCAAAAAGGTAAATTAGATGATAGCGACTTTGCGCGAATGGGCCCGGTAATGGATGATCTTAATAAAGCAAATATTTTTATTGACGACTCGGTGTCCTCTTCCCTTTCGGATGCCAGAACAAAGGCACGCCGTTTACAAATGGAACATGGTCTAGATATTTTAATTATCGACTACTTGCAACTTATGACAACTGGTAATAACAGTTTTGCTGGTAACCGCGTGCAGGAAATTTCAGAGATCTCTCGTACACTTAAAGTTATTGGGCGCGAGCTTAATATTCCTGTAGTAGCCTTAAGCCAGCTTTCACGTGCGGTAGAAAATCGTCCAGGAAACATTCCTCAGCTTTCTGACTTACGTGATAGTGGATCGATTGAGCAAGATGCAGACTTAGTAATGATGATGTATAGAGAAGATTACTACGAACCAGATACCGATAGGCAAGGAATTACTGATATTTATATTCATAAACACCGTAATGGTCCTACTGGTAAAGTAGAGCTTATGTTTAGAAGAGAACAAATGAAATTCTTTGATATCGATATGAATCATCCCTCTTCATAAATCTATCAATTAATCCAAAAAAGTTTTTTTTAGTAATTATTCATATCTAGGTTTTATTTTTTAGTTCAACTCTAACTTCAATAAGTAAAAGTTCTCTGCTACTCTACGACGCACATGAACATTCGTAATTTCTGTATCATCGCGCACATTGACCATGGTAAATCTACGTTAGCAGATCGCCTTATAGAAATAACAGGAACTAAAGAGCAACGAGAAATGAAGGCGCAGCTACTTGATACTATGGATTTAGAGCGAGAGCGTGGTATTACCATTAAACTTCAGCCAGTACGGATGAACCATATTGTAGATGGTCAAGAATATCAGTTTAATTTAATTGATACGCCTGGTCACACAGATTTTCGTTACGAGGTAAGCCGTAGTTTAGCTGCGTGCGAAGGGGTAATTCTACTAGTAGATGCCTCTCAGGGAATCCAAGCACAAACACTAGCCGTGCTTTATATGGCCATGGAACATGACCTTGAGATTATTCCTGTACTTAATAAAATTGATTTACCAGCCGCAGAACCTCAGCGTGTTGGAAAAGAAGTAAGCACATTAATTGGTTGTGATCCAGATTCAATTTTACATATTTCTGCAAAAACTGGCTTAGGTGTTCCAGAACTGCTAGATTCGTTAGCAGTAAAGGTGCCACCACCAAAGGTTGCAGAAGGTCAAGACACTAAGGCATTAATTTTTGATGCATTTATGGATCCTTACCGTGGTGCAGTGGCATACACAAGGGTTATTAAAGGAGAGTTTAAAAAAGGAGATAAAATTAATTTACTTGGCTCCAAGGCACAATTAGAAATTCAAGACGTTGGTTTTTTTGCTCCTAGTTATGTTTCAGATACTTCATTAAATGAGGGTGAGATTGGCTATATTATTACCGGCGCTAAAGAAGTAAGTATGATTCGTACTGGTGACACCATTGCGCTTAAACCAGATATTGAACCATTGCCAGGCTATAAAGCTGTACAGCCAATGATTTTCGCTGGTCTTTATCCTACAGAGGCAGATGGCTATCCAGATTTACGTGATGCTATTGAAAAGCTTTCCATGAACGATGCTGCCCTTGTAACAGAACCAGAACAAAACTCTGCGCTAGGAAATGGTTTTAGAGTTGGATTTTTAGGCCTTTTACATATGGATATCGTCCAAGAACGCCTAGAACGAGAACATGGTTGTGATGTTATTATTACAGCTCCAAGCGTGCTTTATGAGATTGAATTAAATCACAGCCAACCAGCCGAAATTGTACGCAGTAGTATGTTAAAGCCAGATGAGCCAAAAGTAGCTAGAATTTCTAATCCGTCGGACTGGCCAGACTTAACATATGTGAATGAAATTCGTGAGCCATGGGTAAAGTTGGAAATTGTCTCTCGTAATGAGGACGTAGGCGCAGTAATGAAGCTTGTACAGTCTCGTCGAGGAGTTCACCAAAACATGGAATATTTAGATGCTAATCGAGTAGTGCTACATTACGAGGCGCCATTACAGTCTATTGTTACCGACTTTTTTGACCAATTAAAATCAAGTACAGCAGGTTACGCTTCTATGAGTTACGAGCCCATTGGCTTGCGTCCTGGAGATATGGTAAAGCTTTCTATTTTGCTCCTTGGCGAACCAGCGGATGCTCTTAGTAGCATTATACACCGTAGCGAAGCACATAGTGTGGGTATGATTGTTTGTAAAAAATTAAAAGAAGTCTTGCCAAGGGCGCAGTATGTTATACCTATTCAGGCTGCTATTGGTGGTAAGGTTGTTGCACGCGAAACACTGTCTGCTTTCCGTAAGGATGTTACTGCCGGCCTATATGGCGGTGATGTTAGTCGTAAAAATAAACTGCGCGATAAACAGAAAAAAGGTAAAAAACGTATGAAACAAATGGGTAAAGTTACCCTGACACAAGATGCATTTTTAAGTGTGCTTCAGCGAGATTAATCTTCATCAATTATCTCCTCCTCTGTGTAGTGGTGAATAAATGGATTAAACGCCACCTGTAATAATGTTGAAGTTAATTGGTCTAACATATCTTGATCTGCTGCCTTGCCTTGAGTTTTAAGGAATGCTTTAAGAATATAAGATGTCGCATGAAGCATGGTGCCATCTAAGCTAGTAGCATCAGTCATAAGGTTATTAATAGTGCGCTCTGGCTCTACTGAAAGCACCAATTGCAGTCGCACAATCCAATCGAGCAAAGCTGCATTATCAATCCCCTCTATAAAGTCTTGTGTTGGTTGGGCAGTTGTATCTATGTCATCTTGTTGTAAAAATAGCGTAACTTCCTTTAAAGACTCTTCGTCAATAAGTGAAAGTAGAGCCAAAATAACCTCTGCCGGGCAGTTGCGTTCAATAAGCCGAGCCAGTAGCACTGCTAAGTAACTGGTTGTATTATCTTTCATAAATTTACCAATAGCCCCAGCCACTTGGGAGTCACGCTTGCGTGATTTTTGCTCTTTTTTACGAGCGGCTTTTGTTTTAGCATGAGCTCCAGCAAAACGCTGTTTAGCCTCTTCCGAGAGCTCTTCGATTCCACCTCCCTCACCTTCGTCGGGTGCTAAACTGCCAAACGATTCAAAATCAGACATGTTATTATTATAGCATACTTTTTGCCCTATTTAAGGGGGTTTTTAGAATTTTAGACATCAGAATGTCAGAATATCAG
>CAYSVN010000029.1:0-14329 GCA_964434585.1 uncultured Candidatus Peribacteria bacterium
TTTTTTAGGTTATTGTAATATTTAGTTAATTATGTTATAATAATAAAGAGTATGAGCACTCAAATATACATATGAACACAAAGTTAAAAGACATATTCGGTGTAATGGGTGGCGTAGCGTTAATGTGCATATTAGTACTAACTGTTAATGAGTCCACTAGTGTACAAGGCGAAGCCAATAGTGCAGAAGATGCACTAAGGGGAGTCATTGAAAAAACAGCAACGCATAGTGTTAAACCACATAATACTAATGGTTTTTCTGTAATGTCTAAAGGTGAACTTGGCCTTCCATCTAAAAAAATAAATGTAATACAAGAAGGTGAAGCAAATGTGGAAACATTTAACAATAAGCAACACAACGAACACGAGCTTCAATTAAATAAATAATAAAAATCCTTGATACATAAACAAGGTTTTTTAGTACCCAATAATACTTAAGACTGTATACTCACCGCATGCAAGAACGATTACAAAAAATTCTCTCTCAACAAGGTGTAGCCTCTCGACGTAAAGCCGAAGAGTATATTGAGCGTGGCCTTATTAAAGTTAATGGAACTATAGCCACTCTTGGCGATAAAGCTGATCCAGAAGTAGATATTATAGAAGTGGAGGGCACTGTACTTAAAGAGCGTGCCGAAATGAAATACTACGTGCTGTTTAAACCAATGGGCGTAGAATGTACGAACATACCAGGCCGTGGGGAGAATCGAACCGTGTTTGATTTACTGCCAGAAGGTGTCCAAGGCGAACTTTACCCAGTTGGCCGACTCGATAAAGACTCATCTGGTCTACTAATCATTACCAATGATGGCGTACTCGCCTACCGGCTAACACACCCTAAATTCCATCACGAAAAAGAGTATCTTATTACCACTAAAGATATTATTACCGATTCTCAGTTAGATAAAATGCGTAAAGGTCTTAATATTTTAGGCTCTAAAACGAAAGAGGCGGCAGTAGAGTACCAAGCGCCTACTGAATTTACCATCACCTTAACCGAAGGTAAAAACCGGCAAATTAGGCGCATGGTGCAAAAAGTAGGTGGCGAAGTACGAGAGTTAGAACGTATTCGTATTTGTAGCTTAGGCGATAGCGCTCTGCATCCTGGTGAAATTCGCGAGCTAACCGAAACAGAAGTAAAAGGCCTTATGAAAGCAGTAGGGATGCAAGAAGTGTAAATGGCTCGCTCTATTATAAACGACCCGTCTCCGCTTAATAGGTGTTTTTAGTCTAATGATTATTTTATTATTTATGTAAATCGATAGCTGCTTCGCGGTCTTTTCGCAGATACAGGATACACAAAGACCCCCGAAGCAGGCGTATCGTCAACACTATACAGTAATCAAGCCAATGAATTACACGCAAAAAGTACACGCCGGAGACGGGTCGTCTTCACATCGTCAATATCATCCCGTATACTCCCCTCCTATGTCGACTCCCTATTCAGATTCGTGCCAACTGTTTAACGCTCAAGAAATTGAAGCACTACGACATGGTGGTAAAATTTTACGTAATTGCTTAATGGAAACATCTAAACTTGTTAAGCCAGGTGTTACCACTAAAGCACTTGATGAATTTGCCGAAACCTTTATTAAAGACCACGACGCTTGGCCAGCCTTTAAGGGCTACCATGGTTTCCCTGGTACACTTTGTACCTCTATTAACCAAGCAGCCGTTCACGCTATTCCAAATAATACTGAATTACAAGAGGGCGATATTATTGCCATTGATTGTGGCGTAAAATACGACGCTCTTATTACCGATACTGCCACCACAGTACCAGTTGGCCCTATTAGCAAAGAACTAGAAAAACTACTAACAACCACCCAAGACGCATTAGATTTAGCAGTGGCAGAAGTAAAAGCCGGTGTAGCTGTTGGCACCATTGGCGCCATTGTAGACGCCACCGTAAAACATGGCGGCTTTACGGTGCTTAAAGAACTTACTGGCCATGGCCTTGGTGACACTGTGCACCAGTACCCTACTATTTTTAATTATGGCCGACCGGGCAAGGGTGTTAAGCTCCCTGCCAACACCATTATTGCCATAGAACCTATTACTACTACTGGTAAAAACGGAATCATTACTGCTGATGACGGCTGGACTGTTAACACAGTAGACGGAGCATATTCTGCCCACTTTGAACATACTGTACTGGTATTAGAAAATGGGTATGAAATATTGACATAATTATAGGCAGAGCATAGAGTTACGTCTTAGTATTTTTTATTCTAAATTATGACAATAGGTCCTGACTCCGAACAGCTAACAACTGAGGCATTATTATTAAGCAATGCATATCAATCTAATATGCACTTAGATAGCATAAGAACAAACATGGGCGAGAAAAAAGCAGCTATGACCGAGGCGGGTAATGACTATGCAATATTGCAAGAGAAACGAATTGATATAATTGCTGACAGCACAAGGTTGGCTATTGCATTTATTAATGAAGCTAATGGAATTGTTAATGCAGAAAAGTCGGCATCTTATACGCTATCCACTGGTGATATTACTGAATTATTTGCTGGAGATTGGATAGAAATAGACACTGAAAATCGAACAATAACCATTAAACCAATAGTTGAAAACCAAAGAGTTGATGATATTCAGCGTATTTTAAATGAACTAAAAAAACTTCCAGCATTTGCTAAAAAATTAGAATTAAAAGGATTAGATAGTAATACTGCCAATATTATATTAGGAATGAATTTAACAAATAATATGGAAGAACTAAAACTAGAAAAAACCGTAGAGCATATAACTAATAGTTACACCCTTGGAATAAAAACACTTTCTATTGATACCGCCTCCTGGCTAAGGTCTGATGCTTGGTGTGTACAAAGCGCTCTAGAAACCTTACACTTTAATGCTATTGGTGCTGATGCCCCTCTTGAATCTTTTGTGGAAGATGTTAATAACTCAACAATTACCACTTTAAATATCACATGTGGCTACAATTGGTTTAACAATGCTAAAAGTCATCTTAACCAACTAGGGCAACTTCAGGCCATTAAAGTCATAGTCTCCAAAGAAAGTATGCCATCAGAGTATGTAGATAGCGATGATAGGGCGAGTATAGGCATAATTCTAGACGGCATTCACGAAGAGAATATAGAAGTGGTTGTTAATTAACTCTTGCAATAAGCGGTAAAACCGCTACTATAGGTCAAATTTACTTCCTCTTGGTCATTGCGTCATTGGGATTTGGTCATTCTTTGCCATTGCAAAATGACCAATGACACAATTTACAATGACCAGTACCCTACCACCCCCGTGGCTAAAGATAACGTTATTGAACTCATCGGCATTGTGGAAGAAAGCTTTCCAAACGCAAGTTTTAAAGTTCGCATTCTAAGCGAACAAGCTAAAGACCATGAACTACAGTGTACCCTTGCAGGTCGTATGCGTGTTTACCGCGTAAAGATTTTACCTGGAGACCGCGTAAAAGTAGAGATGACTCCTTACGATTTAGAAAAAGGACGAATCACCTTTCGGTTCCGCTCTGACCAGCGTATAGAAGAGCTTGATGGACCGAGTACAAAAGATGCTCAAGATCCCCTTGAGTCCAAGTAATAATTCAGTATACTAGCCGCCCACACTATTAATTTTATTTCCTATGAAAGTTCACTCAGGTGTCAAAAAACGTTGCAAAGACTGTCGAATCATTCGTCGGTCGTGCGGTAATGGGAAAAAGAAAGGACGTAGGAACAAGAAAATCGTCCGTGTGGTTTGTATCAATCCCCGTCATAAACAACGACAGGGCTAACCTCATATTATGTTACGTCTAGCAGGAGTTGTCATTCCCGAGCATAAACACCTAATAATCGGCCTTACGGCTATCAAGGGTATTGGGCGCGCTAAATCAGCAGAGATGCTTGCGGATTTAAAAATTGCAGAAGATGCCAAACCGGCTGATCTTAACGAAAAGCAAGAACAACAAATTCGTGAGTTGATTGAGAAAGAATTAATCGAAGGAGATTTAACTCGCCAAACTTCAATGGATATTAAACGCCTACAAGACATTGGTACTTGGCGTGGTAATCGTCATCGTAATAAACTTCCGACCCGTGGACAAACCACTCGTCGTAATGCACGTACTCGTCGTGGTAAAAAGAAAACCGGCGGATCAGGACGCGTGAAATTAACCAAGACATAGTCCTCCTAACCTCTAGTCCCTAAATTCTAATTCCTAAACTATGGCTACTAAGCAATCAACTCGGCGTAAAAAAATTAAGCGCAATGTGCCAAAGGCACGTGTGTGCATTCACGCTGGTGAAAACAATACCATTGTTACCTTTACAGATTTAGATGGCAACAAGTTAGCTGGTAGTAGTTGTGGTTCTGCGGGGTTCCGTGGTACACGTAAGTCTACCCCTTATGCTGCTAAAGTGGCTGCCGAGGCAGCTTGTGAAAAAGTAGCTGGTTTTGGTATTCAAAGTGTAGATGTTGTTGTTAAAGGTCTTGGACCTGGACGTGAACAATCTATTCGTGGACTTATTGCCGGTGGTATGAACTTAGATTTAATTGTTGATAAAACTCCTATTCCTCACGGTGGCTGTCGTCCTAAAGGGCGTCGTCGCGTTTAATTATTATGAAATATACTGGACCTAAAGCAAAGCTCTGTCGTCGTCAAGGAACCAACTTATTTGGATCTGATAAATACGATGGAATTCTACAACGTAAGCCTCACTTACCTGGTAAAAACCCACGCGCACGCGGTGGCAAGTTATCTGAATATGGTAAGCAACTTAAAGAAAAACAAAAGGCACGTTTTATGTACGGCTTAAGCGAAAAGCAATTTAAACGCCTATATGATGAAGCTTCAGGTTCTAAAGGACAAACTGGCGATGAATTTAAAGTGTTAATTGAACGTCGTCTTGATAACGCAATTTATAGAGCAGGACTAGCAATGACTCGTATTCAAGCGCGTCAGTTTGTCGGTCATGGCCTCTTTATGGTTAACGGTGTACGTGTAACAATCCCAAGTTACCGTGTTAAAGAAGGTGACGTTGTAACCATCCGCCCTAAGAGCGCGCACTCTCCTGTATTCCAAGATATTTTATCTGCCCATCAAAAATACTCTGCTCCAAATTGGCTTAAGGTTAATGCCGCTAAGCTAACATTCGAAGTAACATCTCTACCAACCGCCGAAGACGGTGACAACGTTATTGATGTTCGTAGTATTATTGAATTCTACTCTCGTAACTAATTCTCTTATTATTGTATTATGCATATTATTCAAGAAGAAATTGGCCTCCCTGTTATGAACGTTACCGCTGTTGATGGTGACGATAACAACGCTGTTATTACCTTTGCTCCTCTGCCAGTTGGTTTTGGAATGACACTTGGTAATCCTATTCGTAGAGGTCTCCTTAGCAGTGTTCCTGGTGCTGCTATTACCTCAATGCGTATTGAAGGCGTACAACATGAATACGCTGCCATGCCAAAAGTTCGTGAAACCGTTCTAGACATTGGTCTTAACCTTAAACAATTACAACTTCGTAAGCACAGCAACGAACCAGAAATCATTACTCTTAAAGCAAAAGGTCCTAAAACACTTACTGCTAAAGATCTTGATGTTAGTTCAGATATTGAAATCATCAATCCAGATACTCCAATTGTTACCATTGAAAAAGGTGGCTCTATCGACATGCAACTTACCGTTGAAAAAGGTGTTGGTTACGTACCAGCTTCTGAGCGTAACAATAAAGATAATGAACCAGGACTTATTTACATTGATGCTATTTACAGTCCAGTACTTGCGGTTAATTACCAAATTGAACCCGTTCGTGTTGGTCAACGTACTGACCTAGAAAAGCTTGTGATTGCAGTAGAAACCAATGGTTCTCTTAGTGCTCAAGAAGCTGTGCAATTTGTGACTCAGTTACTTAAGAGTTACTACGATTTCTTTGGTAGTGATCAAATTGTAGAAGAAGGCTTTATTGCTGACTTCTCTAGAGCTGCAAATGCACAAACTAACATTGGTGCAGATACCACTCCTGTAAAAGAAAGTTACACTCCTATTGAAATCTTAAACCTATCACCACGAACCCTTAATGCACTTATTAACGGTGGTGTTGGTAGTATTGAACAACTAACAAAGTGTTCTGAAGCATCACTAGCAAACTTCCGTGGATTCGGTAGTAAAGCATTAGATGAAGTAAAAGACGCTTTGGTAGATCGAAGCTTGCAACTTGGCTCAGAACTTGTAGAATAATCCCCTCTCTTTAATCTCATGCGACACCGCGTAAAACGAAATAAACGGCTTGGTACTAAACCAAAACATAGCGATATGATGATCCGTAATCTTGCGACTTCATTCCTACTGTACGAAAAAATTCGCACAACAAAAAAACGTGCAAAAGTTATTCAACCAGTAGTAGACCGCTTAATTACTTATGCTAAAAATAACGAACCACAAGTAGCTATTCGCTACATTAATAAGGTGGTAACCGACACAAATGCCTGTAAAAAAATTATGGAAGTCTATAAAGAACGCTTTATAGAACGTCCTTCTGGCCTTACAAGCGCAAAACCACTTGGTGTACGTGTTGGTGACGGTGCAGAACTTGTTGAACTTTCTTTTGTATTATAATGAAAACATCTACTATTCCAGTTTCGGCTCCTTCTTGGCACATTGTTGATGCCAAAGGCGTAACCATTGGTCGCTTAGCGGCTATGGTGGCTCCCCTATTACGTGGTAAGCACAAGGCTACATTTAGCGCTCACCAACTAGGTGGAGACCATGTTATTGTTATTAACACTGCAGAAGTTTCTATTCCTGCATTCAAATTAGATCAAAAAGAATTTTATCGTCACACTGGGTTTATTGGTAGTTTAAAAACAACCAGCCTACGTAAGATGATGGAAGAAAAACCAACGAAAGCCTTAGAGCTAGCTATTAAAGGAATGCTTCCAAAAAATAGACTACGTGCTCAAATGCTAAAACGTTTACATTTATTTGCTGGTAACGAGCATACACACGAAGCTCAATTACCAAATCCTTACCCTGCTAACTCATGAGCGCTAAACCATACCATTACAGTGCCGGAAAACGAAAGACTGCCATCGCACGTGTAAAACTATTTCCTAACGGTTCTGGTAAAGCAACGGTAAATGATATGCCAATAAAAGATTACTTTTCAGGTGTTCAAGTACCAAATGCAATGGCTCCACTTAATTTACTAGAGCTTTCAAAGCAGTTTGATATTGAGGCTAGAATTATTGGTGGTGGTAAATCATCTCAATCTGACGCTCTACGTCACGGTATTAGCCGTGCTATCTTATTGTTTGATCCTGAAACACGTCTAGAGCTTAAGCGCGCTGGTTACCTTCGTCGTGATGCTCGTAAGAAGGAACGTAAGAAACCAGGTCTTAAACGTGCACGTCGCGCACCACAGTGGAAGAAACGTTAGTATTAAAACGACCCGTCTCCGCTTTAGTCTTCTATGGACTCATAGGCTTTTTAACTATTATAAAAAACCGATAGCTGCTTCGGGGTCTTTTCGCAGATTATTCTAGAAATAACTGTGCAAAGGGCCCGAAGCAGTGAGTGTAGTCGAACGAAGTGAGACAACGAACGGAGACGGCCCGTCTCTCGTCGTGCACCTCAGTGGAAGAAACGTTAATCTATTTATCAATTTAATAATAGGTCTCAATGTACACAGATAGTGAATGTTGAGACCTATTTTTTATACTAATTAAGTTTTTCTAATTCTAATGCCCAATAGTTATAATTATCTCTAGCTGCCTCTTTTGCAATATCTAAAGTAATACGATTAAACATCCAATCGAGCTTTGGCTTAACACGATTATAACCTTGTTTAACAGCAAAATCTCGAACAAATTTCTCGGCATTAGTCTCAAGGAAACTAACAGAATCTGCATCTTTCATGTTATTCTGTTCGTCATCACCACCTACTTCATGTCGAGAAATAAGGTGCGAAACAGTAGAAATAACAATATTATCAGCTCCTTGTTTTATTAAAAAATCAGTCATAATCTCTGCACCTTTCTCTTGATGATGTCTTAAAAAATCTTCATCTAAATAGTTATCTGAGGCTACGATATACTTTGCGCGCAGTGCGCGCTCTATGTCATGAGCGTAAGCAGCAATGCGATGAGCTTCTGTAATATTATTTTGAAATTGTTCGAGCCAATAAACTGCACGTTCAAAATGAGCTTTCTTCTTACCAAAAGCACCATCGACAAATAGAACTACCTCATTATATAAATTACCCATACAAAAAGTATATCATAATAGCTCTACTATAATAAAATTACCTCTCGGCGTCTAACAACCAATACTTTCCTTTAATATACTCTTCCCCTGCCCCCCTGTATCCGTGTATTATAATAGGTACGTATGGATGCCATTACAAAAAAAGCGGCCACACTATTAAAAAAACAAACAAAATACCTTAAAGAGGACGAGCAAAAAAAGCTACACAAGATTTTACTATTTGCAATTGATGCGCACGAGGGTCAAACCAGAAAATCTGGTGAGCCTTATATTACGCATCCTATTGCGGTAGCAGGCATTTTAGCGGGATGGCATGCAGATTACGAAACACTAGCAGCAGCACTGTTACATGATGTGCTGGAAGATACTCCCGTTACAAAAAAAGAGCTTATTAAGAACTCTTCAGAAATAATTGCAAAATTAGTAGAGGCTGTCTCTAAAATTACGCAGGCAGACTTAAAATCCAGTGAGCAAAAAAATATTGCCACCGAAACGCTTCGTAGGCTGTTTGATGTCATGAGCGATGATGTGCGTACGATATTTATCAAGCTAGCTGACCGTGTCCATAATTTACGCACAATCGAGGCAAGGTCATTACGTGGTCAAAAAAGAGCAGCTCAAGAAACATTAGACGTCTACTACCCTATAGCACGACACCTAAATTTAAATGATGTACGAAAAGAATTTGCCAATATTTGCGTGCCTATTTTATATCCCGAGGAAGTCGTTAAGCTAAAAGATGTTCAAAAAAAAGCAATGACATCTGCCAAAAAAACACTAGCAAAAATTAAAGAGGCTTTAAAAAAACAAAATATTGAAGGATTGATTAAAAAAGCCAGCGTGGAGCCTTCTTATCTGTTTGAGATGTTTAAACGGCATAAGCAGCAAAAATTAAGCTACCGCAGCGTATTTCATATCCTTATTATTACCAATAACGAGGAGGATATCTACACTATACTGCACGATATTCATCGCATCTATCGGCCAAAACGTGATTCTTTAAGAGATTATATTGCAGCACCTTCTGATCGATCATATCAAGCTGTGCATACAACCGTCCTTGGTCCTAACAATGAATATATAAACATTCGCATTCGTACGCCCAAGATGGAGCAGCGCCAAAGATTAGGGATTGCATACGATTTATTCCAAACAGATACTAAGCCAGATATTACCTGGCTAACTAATCGTTTAAAGCTACTCAATATCAGTAACCAAAGTAGTAGTAATACTTATCTAAAAGCTTTACAAAGCGATATTTTAAAAAATACCATTACTGTTATTGTTGATGGAAAACCTGTTTTAATACCCGAGGGTTCTACGGCGCTAGATGCAGTATTTATAAGGCATGATAAAGAAGCACTCAAGATAACCTCGCTAAAACGCAATGATGAGTACGCATCGTTTTCATTTATACTTAGCGGTGATGATGAAGTAAGGACAGCTGTTCAAAAAGAATCCCAGGCATCTATTAAATGGCTTAATGCTGTTAAAACATCACACGCAAGGCAATTTATTTTAAAATATTTAAAGAAAAACACAAAAAAAGAAAGACGTGAAATTGGCTCATTGCTACTACAACGTGAAATGGATATTTTTAAAATTGGTACTATTGCGGCATTAAGCAAGTATCAAAAACAACGGCTCACCGACACCTTTAAGCAGCAATCTATTACAGATCTTATTGAGCATGTTGGAAGTGGTGTTATTAAAGCCAAAGAAGTAGTATTTTGCTTATTGGAAAAAAAATCAGTAGAAGAGGAGGTTTCTACAAAAACATACAACCATCGCCTACTGCTAACAACAGATATAACAAGTAGTAGCAAAACAATATCTCGAATTAATAAAATAGCCAGACTTAACAATGTATCGCTACAATCAATAAGTTATCAAAAAAAACAGCAGCAGTATAAAATGAACATTACAAGTAATAAACAAATTGATTTTACAAATTTTTTCTCAGAAGTGGAATTACAACCTTGGGCAGTTCATTTGTCTTCATTGGTCTCAAAAAAGAAACAATGCTTTATTGTAAGTTCATTCATAGCCGCTTTTTTATCAATCGTTTTAGTATTTTCTTTACTCCCATGGTATCAATTAGCAATTGAATCATTTAGCAATCAACTTGCTTGGCGTATTCTTCCAATTATCCCAATTATTTTTATCAACTATTTGTTGTTAAAAATTCTCATGTATTTTTTTGTATTTATAAGAAGAAATCATTGGTTTTTTGGCTTAACCATTCTTTTAAATTTACTTGGGATTATAGGAGTGCTACTACTGTCGGATAAAAACATGTTAATACCGTATTTATCAGTCTTTATTTTAGCAATGATTGTAATGGCATACCGTTATTTTCAACAGGAAACAGTGGTAAAGGTAAGCAAGCCAGCATTAGATAAACAAGAGTGGCAAGACTTAAAAAAACGTAAAATTGCAGGATACTTATTCCGTACCTTTGCTGTAATTGTTTGGGGAGTTCAACCATTATATTTACGCTATACACCAGCTGTAAATGTGGCTCCTATTATTCGCGTATTTTTAATGGCATTAGGAGTACTTGCTATTACTTGGTTGTTACAAATTTTTCAAAAAAGCAAAAAAAATACAGCTAAAAAAATACAGCCAGCCAAATTATACTTTCATCCACTATTGTATTGCATTGTCATAGGACAAATAACATTTACCTATTTTTTAAACGCTAGCCTAATAGAAACAACTTCGACAAATTTTATTCTTTTTAATAATTTTTCACCAGTAATAGCATTATTAATAGCAGCTATTTTTTGGCGTAAATCAATCCCCTACTTACAAGATTCAAGGAATATGTTTGCCATTTTTGCCATTTTTATTTTAGGGTCTATCGGTGGCTCTTTACTACTTTATAATACAGCATTGGGTAATAGCGGCAGTATTAGTGGTGACACCTTAGGGTTGCTTGCAATGATTTTTGATACATTCCTTGTAATATCACAAATTAACTACATGAAAAAATTTAGTGACGCCTCAAGTCTTTCCATTAATATTTTTGTCTTTACCTGGCAAGCGGTAGCTATTATTCCTGTAATAATCTACCTACTACTTACCAGCAGTCCAGCCCTGTGGTCGCTAGCGCTTATCCCTGTGCTATATTCTATAGGCGCCGGTGTGCTTTCAGGCGTTGGTAAGTTGCTAAATTACGAAACATTCAGAAGAATCGATGGCTTTATAGCATTCTTAATGTTTAATATTTCCATTCTTATAACCTTTACCGCAGAGGCGTTATTCCTGCACACAATAACCCCAACATGGATGCTGATTGTAGGTGGATTACTTATTATTTCATCAACTGTATTTGCTGAAATTATTAATGGACGTTCTCAGAAGCTTGGTCAATAGTCATCATACCTCGTGACACCTGCCGACTTAACTTAGGAGCTTTTTTTACTAAATCAGAATGCTTTTGGTTAATAGCAACTCGTTTTTTTTGTCTCATTAAGTGAATAGCTGAAACAGCGTTGCGGTACTCAAACGCAATCGCACTACGACGTTTTTGCACCTCTCGTTTAAGAAGTTGTATTTTTTGATTATACTGTTTTTCAATCTCCTGACGCTTGCGTGTAATAAGTAATGTAAGCCCATTTGTTTTTGCCTGCTTAAGTTTAATTTCTTCTTTTTTTAACTGCCGAAGCGCATCTTTTCGTTCGTTTTGAATATTACGAGTTTCCCCATCTTCATAGGCTCGTAAATTATTAGTGGCTTCAGTGCGTGCTAATTTTGCTTCAGATCGCATTTGGCTTGTTTGTAACTCCATCTCCTGCAACGATTGTTGTTGTTGGCGTTTAGCTTCAATATAAACATCACGAGCAATTTGCTTACCTTGCTGCTCTCGCAAATCATTTCTTCTACGTATTTGGTTCTTAGTGTGCATTTGCTTCATGTAGCGCTCTTTACGCTCTGCTTTTTCTGCAGCAATAGCTGCTTGTTTTTCATCCCATGCTTTTTTAGCAGCAAATTCTGCCTGCATTTTTGCAACGGCTTCTTCATGTTCTTTACGCTGTTTTCTAAAGGTAATAAGGGCTTCGCGCTGCCTAGATTCACCGGCAATTTCTTGCTCAATAAATTGCTGTTTTTGCTGGTTTTGACGACGCGTTTGCTTGGCACGTTTTGCTATGCGCTTTGTCATCATACGTTCCCATTCTTGCCTTTGGCGTGAAGTAAGCTGCCGTTTTTGTGTTGGTGTTGCCATCATATTATTATAGCACAAAACTAAGGAGGTTTAGAGGTTTAAATGTTATAAAGTCTAGAAGGAGCTTCTAGACTTTTAGACTTCACAACGTCTAAACTTTTTTCTAACCCCTTGCATCAAAACGGGTAATCCTTCAGTATACATAAACTATGTTTAAAACTATTCTTCTTACCATTATTAGCCTTAGCATTGCGCTAACATTGCCATTAGGCACAAGTGCACAAACGACGATTGCTCAAGTAGAAATAACGAAGGGAGATTTTTTACAAGAAGCTGTCAGCGCACTTGGAGTTACAAGAATAACTGATGAAAAAAATATTACCTGGGCGCGCATTCCAGATAAATACAAAACAGCTGTAACTATTGCCAATCAACGCGGCGCACTACGTAGTATTCGTCCGTTAAACTTAGGCGCACCTCTTACAAGGCAGCAAGCAATTGAAACCCTTATGTTATTAAAAAATATAGACTACAGCCAATTGCAGTACAGTGAACTTGGAACATTAAAACGTAGCAATGTTGCTATTTTAATTGCATTGTATGATAAGTGGCTAGAGCCAATCAGCGAAGATTCATTTGGTGGCGAGTTAAACTTAACAATAGATGAAGCCTATAGTCTAATTAATAACGCATTTAAAAGCGACACTATACAGTATGCCAGTAACTTACCAGGTCTTGAGATCCTAACAGAAACATGGAATCTTCTAGAGCAAACATATGTTCATCCAGAAGATATTGATCCACAAGAAGTAGCCTATGCTGCTGCAAAAGCAATTGTAGAGTCTGCAACAAAAGGTGATCGCTACTCTGTATTTTTTGAGCCAGTAGAGGCAGATGAATTTGAAAACCAGCTAAACAATGAATTCATTGGCATTGGTGCCGAAGTAACACTGCGCGATGGAAAGGTAACCATTGTTGCTCCTCTTAAAAACTCTCCTGCTGAAAAAGCTGGGGTACTAGCTGGTGATATTGTATTAAAGGTAAATGAAACAGATATTGAAGGAATGTCTCTCTTTGAATCTGTGCAGCTTATTCGTGGACCAAAAGATAGCACTGTAACCTTAACTGTATTGCGAAATGGAAAGCAGCGTACTATTGATATTACGCGTGATTTAATTATTTATAGCGATGTAGCCCACGAAATGAAAGGTCGAAAAGCTATACTGGAGCTAAGAAGGTTCTCTAACAATGCTGAGCAAGATGCTAGAGCGGCCCTAGAAGAACTACTTGAAAATAACCCTAACGAACTTATTATAGATCTACGCAATAATCCTGGTGGTTTCTTACATGCAGCAAATGAAGTACTAGCTTTAATTTTACCAAAAGGAACAACGACACTACATGTTATTACACGCAGCGAAAGCTACGAAAATAAAACATTAACCGAGCCAATTGTACCAAGTAACCTACCTATTACCGTCCTTATAAACGGTGGTAGTGCTAGCGCAGCCGAGATTATGGCCGGTGCCCTGCAGGACCATGGACGTGCAACCTTAATGGGCGAGCAGTCTTTCGGTAAAGGTAGTGTACAGAGTTTAAATCCTCTTTCTGATGGGTCTCAGGTAAAAATTACAATTGCTCGCTGGGAAACACCAGACAATAGGTATATAACAGCTGAAAACCGCCTACAGCCAGATGTTGAAGTAGCTGCTAATCCAGATACAACAAAGGATGAGATTTTAGATAAAGCTTTACAGCGCTAATAAATCCTTGTAAATAATTAACTATTCTAAGGGTTTTAGGATAGTGCATACAATCGAAAGTAGGCAATATAAATGTTTATTTTATTTTACCCTGGATTCCCGAGGCAATAGATTCAATCTTACTACTTAAAAGTCCACAACCTGTGTTAATAAC
>CAYSVN010000030.1:0-13253 GCA_964434585.1 uncultured Candidatus Peribacteria bacterium
AGCAGAAATCAATCATAGGCTCATAATACTCGTTCAAACATGCTGTTTCGTATTTTAAATACGGTACTAGCTGTGTCATGGTGAGCGTAGACGAACCATGTTATACTACCCACATGAATACAACCATCCAACACATTCACGCTCGTCAAATTCTAGATTCTAGGGGAAATCCTACCGTCGAAGTAGATTTTCACCTACAAGATGGCACTATGGGAAGAGCAGCTGTTCCCTCGGGGGCTTCTACTGGCTCTCATGAAGCGCTAGAATTACGTGATGGTACTGAAGATTGGCATGGTAAAGGAGTTAGTAAAGCCGTAAACCATGTTAATACAACCATCGCTAGCGAGTTAAAAGGCAAAGTATTACCTGATCAACGCACACTTGATGAACTTCTGTTAAACCTTGATGGCACAGCATTAAAATCTAACCTTGGAGCCAATGCTATTTTAGGTGTTTCGATGGCTGCAGCTAGGGCGAGAGCCTTACATGATAACGAAGGCTTGTATCTATCACTTGCTAAACAATTTAATCAGCCAGCTCCCACGCTTCTACCTACACCAATGATGAACGTTATTAACGGTGGAGAACATGCAGATAATGGCCTCGCATTTCAGGAGTGCATGATTATCCCTACTGGTATTGATAGTTTTTCGAAGGCTATTCAAGCTGGTTCAGAAATTTTTCATAACCTTAAAAAGCTATTACAACAAGCTGGTTATACTACTGCAGTAGGGGACGAAGGTGGATTTGCACCCAATGTTAAGGACGCCAAAGAAGCATTTGATTTTTTAATAAAAGCTATTGATGTAAGTGGGTATACTGGCAAGGTGCAATTAGGAATTGATGCAGCAGCATCCGAATTCTATAAAGACTCCATTTACACCGTTGATGGCAAACAGCTACAGTCTAGTGAGTTAACAGCTTATTACCAGGAACTTGCTAAAACCTATCCACTTATTAGTATTGAAGATAGTCATGACGAAGATGATTGGAGTGGATTTTCTAGCCTTACAAGCCTACTAGGAGATACTCATCAGCTAGTAGGGGATGATTTACTGGTAACGAATGTAAAACGCATTATAGAAGCACAAGAAAAACAAGCGTGTAATGCTGTTCTTGTTAAGGTGAATCAAATTGGTAGCGTTAGCGAAGCTGTTGATGCTATAGAACTTGCTAAGAAGTACGGCTGGAACAATGTTATTTCCCACCGTAGTGGGGAAACTGAAGATGTGTTTATTGCTCATTTAGCAGTTGCATTAGGGGCGGGGCAAATTAAAACTGGTTCTTTAAGTCGTACAGATCGTGTTTGTAAGTACAATGAATTACTACGAATAGAGGAGGAATTAGGCGAAAAAGCGACTTACCAAGGAAAAATTAGAGATTAGTAGTTAGGCAATAGGGTTTAGAAAAAACCAGAAGACTCTCTTCTGTTCTTTTATTTCTAATCTCTAAACCCTCACTACTAATCCCTAGCTACCTTTCTGCATTGCTTCATCAATTTGATCTTGAAGTAGATTGTGAACAATTAAGTTACGTGGATTTGTTAAAATTTCATGTACAAAACGATCAGCTAGGCTAACGCGATAAAGGAAGTCTGGCTCTGGGAAGATAGAATACTTAATGTCTTTTAGCTCTGGATCTTGTGCGATAAGGGCTTCAATATACTCCTTTTTAACGTTACCTACTACAAGTAAATCTACTGTACTATCTGCACCAACAAACGATCCTGTTAGAAGAATAAGTTTAACCTCTGGCATCTTTTTAAGACTAGAGACAAGCGGTGTTTCTGCTTGAATCTCTTTGGTGAACATACTTCGTAATTCTTGATAGAAGATAAAATCTGTATCAATTTTATAGAACTTTTTACGATTTTTGTGCCTCGCCTTTACAAAACCAATTTTACGTAGGTTTTCTAGTTCACGACGAATAGAGTTAATTTGCTCATCAAGTAAGCGAGTAAGCTCACGTATAAAGAACTCTTGATCCGGTTGGAGTAAGAATGTCGCAAGCAACTTAACACGAGTCTGCGAACTGAACAGTGATTTGAGAACACTTTTTTGAGCCATGTGTAACAATTGTATTCGAACTTTTACTTTAGTGCAATAAAATTGTTCATTACTTCGTTCAATTATTGTATTCTACAATATTGCCTTATTTAAGGCTTTTATTTAAATATAATTCATTTTTAATGATTTTTATTGTATACAATATTTATACAATAATTATTTTTTTTTGTTCATAAATAAGTTATTTTTATTTCTGTGCATTAGCGGCAATATTTTTATAGCTGCATTAATAATAAGTACTGAATATACCCCTACCTCTTTTTTGTGTTTTATGGTACAATAAAGGGATGGCAACAACTATAAAAAGACTACTGGCCGGTATAAGTACATTGTTTATTTTTACAGTACTGAGTCGTAATGGAATAAGCGATAGCTTAGGTGTTACTATTAGTTACGCTCAGGAGCCTAATATTCTAGCGCCAGTGTATACTGTTATAGAGCTAGTTATGGCTTTATTAGTACATATTCTTCAGTTTATTTTCCATGTTGTTAATGCAATGATCCCTATTGTTTGGGATCAACGCCTACTATTTGCTATAGATTCTGGTGGAGTACTACTTAAGCTTTGGCAATTTAGTAGAGATATTGTTAATGTTATATTTGCAGTAATGCTAGTAGCTGGAGCTATTATGACGGTTGTACAAGCTAATTCTAGTTTTATTCAACAGTATTATAAAAAGTTTTTTATTGCTATAATTCTCGTTAATTTTTCTTGGTTTTTCCCTAGGGTTATTTTAGACGTTGCTCATGTGCTTACAGCTAGTATTTACCAAGTTCCCTCAATAATACTCCAAGATGAAGACCTTGATTGTAAAATTAATTACTGGGACACAAGTGGCCCTGGTAAGCCTGTTGCGACAGATCGTGAGTGTAAGATTATTATTAAATATATCTTTACTAATAGGCACCCGGTAGCCACTGGATCTTTAAAAAATTCAGATGAAACAGGCTGGCATAACCCTGTACCAATGGTCTACTACTGTGATGCTATTATTGATCAAAACTTTAAAGTGCCCGATGCATCAGGCTGTGAAATAGAAGGTGATAGCGGAGGCTTTAGCTTTGGTGACCGTTCTTCTAATATTGGCTACACTATGATGAATGGAATTGTTATGAACTATGGCCGCCTAGCGGACATGACTGCCATTAAAAATTTTAGAGACAAAACTGATGTTTCCTCGCCAACAAATACCATTAAATCTGTTATCCTTATTATTATACAACTATTTTTTGTATTCTTTTTACTGCTGATGATGACACTTTCTATTATTGCCATTATGATAGCCTTGGCAATACGACTGGTTATGATATGGCTATGTGTTTCATTTATGCCATTTTACTTTTTAGGTTTTGTAACAGGGCCCATCTTTGGCTTTGATACGCAAGATGTTTTAACCAAATATTTTTTACCAGCAGCGTTCTTGCCGGCTATTATTGCAGCACCAATTGCTATTGGCTTTACTATGCTGCTGCTTGGCCATAAATCTTTTGGATGTGGTGTAGATAGCAGTATACCAAATGATATGGGATATATGTGTGAGAACTTAGATATTTTATTTGGTAGTCCGCCACTTATTGAAATGTTTTGGATGTTTCTTTCCATATTTGTGTTATGGAAAGGAGTCTTTATGGCTATGAAATCGAACGATATTGTTAACGATGCTACTGCCGGCGTTAAAAATTGGGGAGATAGCATGATGAAAGGTAGCGTAAAAGCTGTTACCAACGTACCGTTACCTGTACCAGGTCTTGACCTTAATGGAGATGGTACTAAGGGTAATGATAGAATTAGTGCCGCTGGATTAATTGGAGCTGGTAAAAACCTTCCTAAGGCTACTAGTAACTTATTTAAAGATAAAACTCCAGCTGTGGATAAAAATAATGTTACCGGTGCAACGAACGCTATTGATAGAGGTAGTAGAAATCAAAATAGTAAAGTAAGCGTTAGTATTAAAAATATCTTTAACGGTAATAGCTCTGCTAGTAATAAAGAATCCTTGCAGAAACTACTTAGTGAAACAGGTGCCAAAAATAAGGCAGAAATTATTACTGCGTTAAAAAACTTGCCTTCGGACGTTGAAGCTAGACTTGGTGTAGATATTAAACAGGTTATTAAGAAGATTGATGCGCTTAATATTTAGATTACCTTGTTACCTTCGTAAAGACTTCTAACATGTCTCCTTCTAAAATAGGTTCTGTTGTTTCGGTTCGTAGGCCACAGTCTGCACCTTCTTTCATTTCTTTTACGTCTTTTTCGCCACTTTTTACCGAAGTAATACGACCATTACCTACTTCTTCACCATTGCGCATAAGGCGGAAGGGGAGGCGTTTCATAACGCCATTGGTAATACGGCCACCAATAATTTGCTCTTTACGCTTTGTCCAGAACACACCTTTAACATCAAGGTTTCCAATAATCTCTTCCTCTTCTACTGCTACTAGCAACCCAAGGCATAATGCTTCAATTTCTTCTAGCAATGTATAAAGCACAAGATACTCTTTAATTTTAACACCTTCACGGTCTGCTACGCGGTTTACACTGGTTGGGCTTTGTGTATGGAATGCAATAACAACGCCGTCTGAAGCCGAAGCCATCATCACGTCTGTTTCACTAACATCACCCACTGCTTTGTAAATAACTTTTACACCAATACCTTCTGTTTTAATTTTTTGTAGCGACTGCTCAATGGCTTCTAACGAACCATGGCTATCTGCTTTAAGAACAACTTTAAGTTGTGTTAGTTTTCCTTCGCTAAGCCTACTAACTAAGTCTGCAAAGCTACGTTTTTTACCACGTTCATGACTTTCGCGCACTTCATCGACAAGCTTACGTGCTTCTTGCTCGCTGTTCATAACTTGTAGAATGTCTCCTACCTCTGGCACATCACTAAATCCGGTAATACGTACTGGCAATGTTGGTGGTGCTAGTTTTACGTTGTCGCCATGGGCGTCCATCATTGTTCTTATTTTTCCGGTTGTCAGCCCGCAAACAAATGCGTCTCCACTATTAAGTGTTCCCGTGTTTACGACAATCGTTGCTAGCGGTCCGTGTGATTTATCTAAGTGACTTTCGATAACCGTACCAACCGCAGCACGCGATGGGTTTGCTTTCAGTTTAGCTTCGTCGGCTACCAGCACAATAGTATCGAGTAAGTCCTCAATACCTTGCTTTGTAATAGCAGAAGTGTGCACACAAGGAATTTTACCACCCCAATCTTCTGTTTGCAGTCCTTCACCAGCTAGTTCGCCTTTTACTTTATCGGGGTTAGCGTTTGGTTTATCAATTTTGTTAACAGCTACAATAATAGGCACACCTGCATCTTTTGCGTGAGCAATAGCTTCTATTGTGGTTGGCTTAACACCTTCTTCGGCAGATACTACAATAATAGCAATATCTGTTACCTGAGCTCCACGAGCGCGCATTGCCGTAAATGCTTCGTGTCCTGGAGTGTCTAAGAATGTAATTTTGTGGCTTGCTTCCGTTGTTTTACTGTGGTGTTCTACTTGGTAAGCACCAATGTGTTGGGTAATACCACCATGTTCACCTGCTACCACATCAGTTTCGCGGATAGCATCTAAAATAGCTGTTTTACCATGGTCTACGTGCCCCATAATTACAACAATTGGTGGTCTTTCTGTTAAATTTTCAGCGTCATCAGCAATTAGTTCTGTTAAATTACGCCCCATAATATGTTCTGCAGAAGCACTGTCGTGCTCTCGCTCTACTTGTACACCAAGCTCTGCGGCAATAATAGAGGCGGTATCAAAGTCGATTGCTTGTGTAATAGTGGCCATAATACCGTTACTAAGCATTGCTTTAATAACATCTGGTACTTGGACACCAGTTTTTTCAGCAAACTCTTTAACCGAAAGCTCTGAAGGAATGTTAACAATTCCTTCTTTACGTTTAATTTGCTGTTGCTGTTTTTGCTCTTTTGGCTTTCTTCGTTCTTCTTCTCGTTTTTTACGCTCTTCATCTAGCCGCTGCTTGCGAGCAGCACGAGATTCCACCTTAACAGTCATTTTCTTTTTTTCTCGTGAGATGGCATCTTTTGATACATCTTCTAGTGTTAATTTGCGCAAAACCTTTAAAGGCTCACCGCTAACTTGCTTTGAAGGCGTTTTTACAGTTTTTTTTGAAGTATCTTCTTTTGGCACATCTTCACTTGGAGCATCTTCCTCATCTTGTTCATCACCATCTTCACTATCTGTATCATTATCCGTATCATCTACTTCAGTTTCACCAAAAATACTTGGGTCAATCTCGATATTATATTTACGAGCCAAAAACCTAATAATTCCCTGAGCTAGGGTTTCTGAAACTTCACGATCGGTAGGCTTTACACCAAAGTTGACCTCGGTGAGCTCTTTTCGTAGTTGCTGGCCAGTCATGTTTAGAAGTTTTGCAACTTGAACCAAACGCATAAGGTAGATAGGAAAAATACCACGCTGTAAGTGGTACCTAGTGGCAAGATTCTAGCAGCAGCGCTGCAAAAGGGCAATGGGATCAGTGCAGAATTTTAGAGACTGGTATTGCAATGGTTTTTATTACCTTTTTTTACTCGCCAGTTAACATTTCTACTGGATCAATCGCTTTACCAGTACTTGTTTTAACAACAGTAGGACCACTTGAATTTGGTGTAAATGCTGGTGTATCTGGCTGCTGCGTTACTATTGGTATATTTTGTAATGCAGTTTTTAGCTCTGCTACAGTCTGTAGTACCAACATGGCAAAGTTTGCGTCGGGGCTTATAATTTTAAAACCTGCAGCCCTTGGATGCCCACCTCCACTATAGAGTTTTTGCACAATAGCACTAATATTAACTTCTGGAGCACTGCGTAAACTGGCTTTTAGACCGCCTTCTTTAAGTTCGCTAAATTGAATGTGCAACTTTGCTTCTGGTACGTTCGAAATTAACTCATCGAGCAGTCCTGCTGTTTCTTTTGGCCCTGCTTCGCATTGTTGGAAATCTGCCTGCGCTACACCGGTCCATACAATACCAGTTTGTTTATCTACCTGGATATTATGGAGCGCACGCCCCCAAAGCTTAAGCGTGCTTAATGGTTTTGTTTTATAAATATTGTTAATGATATCTTGTTGCTTAGCGCCTTTTTCTAGCAAATGTGCTGCAATATCTAAGCTGTGTGGCGTTGTATTTGGGTTTTGAAAGCTACGAGTGTCTGTTATAAGACCAGTAAGCAGTAGTGTTGCTAAATCTGCATCAAGCAATGTGTTCCAGCGTGGATCCGTTGTAATAAGTTCGTAGAGTACTTCGGTTGCACTGGCAGCGGTAGGATCTATAAGTTGATGCTGACCAAACTGCGTATTAGAAATATGATGGTCAATATTAAGAATTGGGATACTACTGAAAAAATCAATATTATCACTATAAAGACTACCAAGAAGCTTTAAGTTTGCGGTATCGATTACAACAATTAAGTCATAAGGCGAAACCCCATATCCTGATTGAAAGATATCAAGTGGCAATGCACCTCCTTTTGGCACAATGGTTACGGTAAGTTTTCCGTTTTCTATAGTATGTTTCAATGTTTCTATTTCTACTCCTGTTGGTAGATCTGCCGTCATAGTAATATTTTGTGCGTTTTTAAGGCTTGTTTCTAAATAATTATACCTTGGTAAAAATGATAGAAACTCAGGCAGGGGATTATCTGGGCAAAGAACTGTAACGCTTTTTCCCATTTTATCGAGCACGAGACCAAGTGCTAATGCACTACCAATGCCATCGGGGTCCACATTGGCATGTGGTACAACTAAGATACGCTCATAGCGCCCTAGTAAGGTTCTGGTTGCCTGTAATTGCTCTTGGGTAAGTGAGATAGTTATCTTGGAATATTATATTATTATACTTTATTTTTAATAAAATGTCAATGGTTCGGCAAGCTCACCAGGAATGATGCAAAGAAATGATTGTACGCTAAAAATAATGTGATGTTAAGAGGTTCTGGAAGACATAGAGATTTAAGAGGTTTTTTTAGTAAAGAATGTCAGAATGACAGAATATCAGACACAATGATTAGAAGAAATTGAGACCTGACATTCTGATATCCTGATTTTCTAAAAAAATCTCTACAGCCTCTAGAGCGCCTTCTGCCTTATTAACCGCGAACCACAATAGTAAAGATATATGCGCCATATAGCACTAGCATTAAAATACCTTCACGCTTTACAATATTGTATTGCAGGTGATGCTTACTCCAAAAAAGTAGTCGTTTTACAAAATTTCCACTATGAATAATAAAGAATAATAGGACAGCTGTACCAATCATAAGATACAGGTCTGAGTTTAGTGCGACATTAAATTCTAATGGTGTAATAATTGAGGTAATAGCCAGTACAAAGGCAATGTTAAAGATATTACTACCGACAACGTTACCAATAGCTAAATCTGCCTTACCTTTACTTGCTGCTATAACCGATGTTACAAGTTCTGGAACTGATGTTCCAATAGCAACTAATGTAAGCCCAATAAGCTTTTGTGAAATACCAAGTTTTGTTGCAATATTAATAGCATTATTAACAACCATCGTTCCACCAATATTCAACAATACTGCTCCAACAATAATCATTCCTAAAAGCAATAACCCTGAGTGATGATCTTTTTCCGTCTCGTTAGAGTTAAAGTTAAACGCAAACGTAGCAGTGTAGTAAAGAAAAATAGAGAAAAATCCTAGCAAAATTAGCCCATCACTACGGCTAAGCATATTTGTAGTAGATGAACCAAATAAGACATCGTTCGCCATAAAGAACAGCATAAACGAACTTAATATAGCAAAAGGAATTTCTTTATGAGTTGTTTGTTTTTTAACAACCAACGTTGTAATACATGCAGAGACTCCAAGCACCAGCAATGTATTGGAAATATTAGAACCAATAATATTACCCAGTGCTAAGTCTGTTTGCCCTTTTAAGCCCGAGGTGATATTAACAAGTAATTCTGGTGCAGATGTACCAAATGAAACTACTGTCAGTCCTACAATAAGCTCTGGAATCTTAAACTTGCGCGCAATGCCTGCTGCTCCTTCTACAAGCCAATCCGCCCCTTTTATAAGGAGTACAAAACCAACGATAAGTAGAATAATTGAGAGGAACATGCGGAGATTGTACCAGAGGTGATCCGTCTCCGCTACGCTGCTTCGCGATCACCTGTGAGGACACGAAGCAATGATCTGCCGCAGGCAGAGAATGGAGACGGCCCGAACGTAACTTCTTCTTCCTTTTCTACCATTAATTCAGTAAAATTCCCACACTATGCCAAACGACGATAATCAAACCACAAACGATGAAGCTACAGATGGCCTACAAGCTAAAGTAGCAGATAGCGAACTTGCGGAACTTAAAGCGCAAGTTGAGCTACTTAAAATTGAAAACGCTGAACTATTAAGTAAGCTTGATGACCCCGAGCATGCAGAAGGTCGCCTTAAAGATATGGCTGCCCGTGCCCAGGCTGACTTACAAAATGCTAAAGAACGTATGGAGCGCGAAGCACAAACAAGCCGCATGTATGCCTTGCAAAGCTTTATTACTAAATTTTTACCACAACTAGATACTTTTAAAAAGGCAGTAGAACACTTAACTGATGAACAAAAGGGGGACGACGTACTAAAAGGATTTATAGCGGTGGAGCAGGGGATGATTACAGTACTTAAAGAGCAAGGACTTGAGGAGATTGAGGCTTTAGGAGCACAAGTGGACCCAGAACTACACGAGGTACTGATGAACGGCGAAGGACCCACTGGTGAAATTATTGAAGTATTTGAAGCCGGTTATACTTTAAAAGGTAGGGTGATTCGTGCTGCAAAGGTGAAGGTTGGAGCTTAGCTTTTTATTGACAAATAATTTTTAATTGTTATAATAACCCCTTTCTTATTCCACTAAAAAATATGCCTAAAAATTTTGAAAGTTCAGACTTCGAAGATGATGACGAAATTTATACCCATACCTTTAGCGAAAGGTTAAGAGAGAAATATGGAGACGATGAAATGATTGGTTTTATGCTAATAGATGGAACAATAGACAATGAGGATTTAGAAGAAGTTGGCAAAACCTATGACGAGTCAGGCAATGAGGATTTAAAAACAGTTGTTGGATCGTATCGATTAGATAGAATCGCTGAAAAAGAAAGGCAGGATAGTATGCTTTTAAACCTTCAGCTTCGTAGGGAGTTTGAGGATATGGCTATTGAAGAAAATAAAACTCTGGCATTAAACTTTGTTAATAACGAACTAAATAATGATGCTTTTAATCAAGTTTTAGAGCAGTTTAGAGCAGAGCTTAAAAATCTTCGTGGTAACTTTGCATTTATTTTAATGCAAGCAATGATTCAGAAAGAAAAACCCTCTCTCAATCAAGAACTAGAAGGTTCAATCAGCACACTATTAGAGCGAGGGAAAAAGTCTAATTAAATTTAATATATTCCTCAAACGCCTCTCCGCGAACTTCGAAGTTTTTAAAGTGATTGTATGAGGCTGCAGCTGGGCTTAAAAGGCAGGTTTTACCTGCTGTTGTTATGTTTTTTGCAACCTCTACAGCTTCTTCTAGAGTTTGTACTGCATACACTTCTGGCCCACCGCTCATTAAGCTTGTAATAACACCTCCTGCATCTGGAATGGTGATAAGGTTTTTAACGGACGATGTTGGAATATAGTCTGCCAATGACTGATAATCGATACCACGGTCAACACCACCAACTATTAACGTCTCCACATCCTTACCTAAAGCCTTTAACGCGGCAATGCAGGTTTCTGGTGCTGTGGAAATGCTATCATTAATCCAGCGGATATTGTGGTGCAGACCTAAATCCTGTAAGCGATGAGCCAGTGGTTTAAATGAAACTAAAGCTTTTTGGATGGTGCCATCATTAACCCCAAGTAATTTTGCGACGTCGATAGCGGCATTAATATTATAATGGTTATGTTTGCCAATAAGCGCACATTTAAAGCCGCGATCATCATTGCTATATGCAAATTGCTTACCAAGTGAAAGCTGCACATACTGGCTACAGGGCTCATTATCTTGATTGTAAAATATGACATCGTCTTCTGTTTGATATTGTGCCAGTACACTTTTTGCTTCGTAGTAAGCTTCTACACTACCGTGGTAGTCTAAATGCTCTGGAAACATGCTAACCAGTACGCCAATCTGCGGACTAATACACATACGGCTAAGCTGAGCACTACTAAGTTCGCACACAAATATTTGTGGTGTTGCTAGTATTTCTTGTGTGTATAAATCTAGTACTGGGATACCAATATTACCAGCAATGTGTACATTAGGCCTATCCTGCTTAAGAATATGACTAATTAAGCTAGTGGTAGTGCTTTTACCTTTGCTGCCTGTAATACCAATAACAGTGTGTTCTGATTTTACCCACTCAAAAAATAACTGTGTGGTATTGGTTACTTTACTACCCAAGTCATCAATTTTAGGGTTTGGCGGTACACCAGGAGATACAATAATCACATCAAATTCATCTAGGTTTTCTAAATGATCATCACCAAGTTTTAGCTCTACACCTTCTACTGCTAACTCTGTATTTCTATCAGCAATGGTTATATCGCATTCAATATTAAAACGCCTAATGGCATCTAGTGCGCTTTTACCTTCGCGGCCAAAGCCGATAATGCAAATTCGTTTATTTTTTAAATCTTCGATCATAACAATACTAGTATCAAGCAGAATGACCAATGACGCAATGTGCAATGACCAATTTTTACCTTGATATAAAATACATATAAAGATAGTATTTATTCTTATGCCTAATAAACACAAGTATGATTTAGCAAATAGAACGATGGCGTTTGCATCTGATGTTCGATCTTTACTCCGTAAAATTCCAAGATCAGTACAAAATCATGAAGATGGACGTCAGTTGTTACGCTCGTCAGGTTCGGTTGGTGCCAATTACATGGAGGCTGATGAGGCTGTTAGTAAAGCTGACTTTATTTACAGAATTAAAGTTTGTAAAAAGGAAGCCAAAGAAAGTCTTTACTGGTTAAAATTATTGTATATAAATAATACAAACGACCTTTTAAAAGAAAGATATAACTATCTGATGCAGGAAGCTGATGAGCTTGTTCGTATATTTTCAACGATATGCATAAAAAGCTCTCAGCGTTAAACATGAGCTTGGTCATTGGTAATTGGTTATTGGTCATTCTTTTAACTTTTAACTTAAAACTTTCTTCTCCAATACTTCAACTTCTTCCATCCATGGCAATACTTCGTTTACAAAATACTGCATAGCTAATGCGTCTTCTAAGTCGCCACGCTGGTGAGCGTAATAAAACGCTAGTTGCACCTCATCTGGCACGCCCACACATTCAAAAGGCTTATAGCCCTCTTGGCCAAGCAACGCTTTAAATTCTGGCAGTAAGTCGTAACTACTAAATAAGTCTGTGCCAAAAATTTCTATTAAGCGATCTTTTGGTAAAAATGCCGCGTACTGGCTATAAATAAACGCACACTTAGGACAATTGCCACACCATGGGGTTTCACTTGGTTTTTCGTAAATTTTCCAGTTTTTATTACAGCTTGTACATACATCTGTGTACTTAGCTAAGTCTAAAAATCGCTTCGTAATAGCTAGCTCGCTTAAGTCGCGTAGGGGATTTAGATAGTGGATATCACTAGTAACAAACTTAGCCATATAGCTACGTAGTAGCTGTTCGCACTCATCACTCTTGCTCCATTGGTGGTTTACCTTCATGCCACACCAGTCTACATTACCAATATTCGCGCTACGCTCATTGCTAAACACAACTGCCTGGTAGCCATAAGCCACAGCACAAACATATGAAAGACAAATGTTAAATAAGGTAATAGGAACATGTCCGTTATAGGCTCCTTCTTCGTTTAGCTTAAAAAGCTGGGTATCCAGCTGGCGTTTAATATTAAAAACAGGTAATTCTGCAACTTCTGCGATATGATCTATCGCTGCATGCTGACCTACGCGCCACAGCATAATGTCTGCACCATCGCTGCGCATTTGCTCGATTGTTACCATAGAGTCTTTACCACCACCAATAGCTACCAGTGCTTTAAAACTTTGTGGTAACGACGCTACTGGACGAGACTGAAATGCTACAAACTGGGTATCAACCGGAAAGTTAATAATGTCTTTACATTGTATTTTATTACGATAAAAATATTCACCCAGACCCTTAGTG
>CAYSVN010000031.1:0-13055 GCA_964434585.1 uncultured Candidatus Peribacteria bacterium
TACGCTCACCACTGCACAACACTTCGTTGCATACTTGTCATCCTGAGCGTAGTCGCCTGAGCGTAGTCGAAGGACAAACATAGTTTGCCATATAGTTAAACATGTCTTTATCGCGCTCCCGAGAGGGCGTACTAGTAACTTGCAAGGGAATGAACGACCGTCCGCCGAAGAAGGACAGTGAATGACTTGCAATAAGTTACGTACGACCGAACGTCTAGCGCGAAACTTTTTTGTTACTTTTCTGGTTATAAAAAATTAGAGGTGTTTATTGAGTAGAGGGTAATTTTTTATAATAATTCACTTTTCTTTCTGGACAAACTATCTTGTATTTGATACAATGATATGATGTCAAAGAAGAAACGAACATTGCAGGCTATTAAAAAAGCAAGCACGCCTAACCTAACGTTGCCGGGAGTACGTAATATTCAAATAGCTGGTATTGCTACTATGTGTGTGTTGGGAGCTTTTGGTTTTGGCATGGCAAGTTCCGATGTCGAAACCGTAGGCATGCTTGGGGCTACTAGTATGCAAATGCAAGATTCTAAAACAGAATTAACACTCCAGGATGTTATCCGTGGTGCTGAGATTGTAGCGGGTTACCGTTCTGCAAATATTGTAGATCAACGTAACGACCCTACACGAAGTACGCCTTGGACTATTGAGGACGTTATTACTTCTTTGCAAGATATTGCTGGTAGAGATCTTTAGTTTGAATCTACGTTATCTAATGGTTGTTGAGCATTTCTTTCTAGCACAACTCCTTCTTCAGAAGGTTCTGGTTTTGTAGTTGGCACAAATGTTCGGGCCTCCTCCTCCTTTAAGTCTTCTTGAACCCTGGTTATTTCTGGTCTTATAAGCTTTGTTAGTTCGTAACGCCCCTCTTGAGCTGCAAGATTATAAATACTAAGTAGTAAACGTTCTTTAAATCGAAGTTGTTGTTTTCTCTCTAATCCTGTACTAGCTTTATTAACATTATAAATAATATCATTTGATCGTGATGTGCTACTACGTAGAGATGACAAGCTGTTATTTAAAATTTGTTCAGCAAGCGTTAACGTTTTATTGTTTGCCTCTTCTTTTTCTTGTTCTTCTGTTTTTTCTTCTTCAAAGGTTACTTTTGCAATTTCTTGCATGCTATCAAATAGGGGATTTGGTTTACCTTCATTGTTTTTAATCTTTGCTGCAACACTAGCAATAATGAGTCTTGTTTCTTGCTCAAATACTAGTGCCTCAATCTCGTCTGCAGACAATTCTTTTTCAGGGTCTACATCTACTATGTCTACATTATTTGGAATTCTATCTTTAATGGCTAACCATTGTTTTGTTATAAGCTCAAGGTCATCACTATCTGCTGTTTTTTGTAAAGCTAATAATTCATCAATAAATTTTGTTTTATCAACATCATCAGCACTTATTGAGCCTTGTAGCTCTGCAGAAGTTTCTAGTAATTTCTCTTTTATAGGATAAAGCTGTTCATCATCTGGTAATGTATTTGCTACTGTATTAACGTTTGCTGCTAATTGATTAGAGGCAATGAGCTCTCCTTCAGGACTATCTAACTGTAGAGACTTTAAACGCTGGCTGTATTCCTCTAGGTAAAGACGCGCCTTATCTACTTGGTTATCTGCTAGTAGAATACCTGCTTCTATGTAACGATTTTGCGCTTGCTGTGCTTGTTTTAATAGACGTGCTTCTCGGTCAAACGTCAAAAATTCATCAACCTCTTCTGCTACTCGCTTTAAAAAGTACACATTAGAATCTGGAGAAATACCAACGTTAGCTTGGAAATGTTCTTGTAGCCTTAGTTTAATGGCGTCTTTATGTACGGCATCGTATGCTAATTGCTGTAGAACATATTCTGTTTTTGTTTCGTTAGGGCTAAGCGTTGAAATAACATTATTTTCTAAATTTAATGTTTGATGGTAGGCAAGTGTCGTAATTGTGTTATCGCTAAACACAGTTGCTCTACGGTCGTGGATTGCTACTTGTTGTTGATTAATAGCTGCGCTTCCATCATGTATTGCTACAACGTTTTCATTTATTTTTACAGAGAATGGTGCTGTTTCACCAGTTTTAAGAACTGAGCCTTGCACCCAAATGTCACCATCTAAGTAATCAACTGTTGGTTGGTTAACTGCATTTTTACGAGAGGCGATGTCTAGTACAACAATATCTGCATTGTCTCCACGCAATACTCCTTCATTTAACCAGCGCACGCTAAAAGTGCCTTCAGAACTTATTTGCGTTGGTCCGGTAAGACGAATCTGGTTACCTTCCTGTAATGTTTTAAAACCACTATCACTGTGATAGATAACTTCACCTTTGGTAGCAATCAGTATAACTTCATCATTTGCAGTAGTAATTGGCGCTAAGAATAAGAAAGGGCTAACCTTAACAGCTGCCGCTACTAATACAAAAGCTGTCGACCATTTGGCAATTTGCCAAGGCATTGATACATGTGGGACATCTTGCAGGCGACTACGTACTTGCTGCCAAATAGAAGTGGAAACTTCTGGCTTAGGTTTTAAGTACTGTCTTATTTCTGACCATAATGTTTGTTTAGGTGCTATTTCTTGCTGCATGCGACTAAAAACACGCATGTTAACCTCTTTGCTAGGAGCAAGGGCATCTTCGAGCCGTTGTTGTAGATTCTTAGTCATAGAGGTGGTTACGTACTTTTAAACGTAATTTTAACTGTTTTGTTACACTTGATCGGCTAATTCTGGCGGTAAATACTCTTTTAGCTTTAATAATGCTCGTGATTTTAATGTTCGCAGTGCACCGTCTTTTATTTTTAATACTTGGGCAGCGTCTTCATTGCTAAGGTGTGCGATGTACGTTAAATGTAAAACATCAAAATATCTTTTTGGTAGCCTGCTCATTGCGGCTTGCACTTCGCTAACAAGATTTTTCCGCTTTATTTCACTATCGGCTAAGTTTAATTCATCTCCATCTTCATGCTGATCAGTTAGCTCTACTAATTGTTCTTGTTTGCGATAGGTATCAATAACGGTATTACGTGCAATACGATAAACCCAAGCAGAAAATGGTACAGCTTTTTTCTCTTTATACTTATCTATTTTTTGCCAAGCTTTTACAAATACATCTGCAGTAACATCCTCAGCTAGCTCATCGTGTACGCGGAATTTTACAAACCGATAGATGCCAGGAAATAGGGCGTCATAAATTTTGCCATAGGCATCGCTATCGCCTTGCTGCGCCTTTTTAACAAGTGGCAGTAATGCACTTTGGGAAATTGAACTGTCTGACATAAGCTGATTATACTCTTTAAAACGTAGAAAGGGAGGGAATGTTTCACTAGAAGTTTAAGATGTTGCAGAGGTTGAAGACGTTAAAGAGGTTGGATACACTTTTGCAACCTCTGCCACGTCTGCAACTTTCTCCATTGCCTTGTTTTGCTTTATCGATGATTATTTTTGTGATACTATCATCTACTTATGATTACTAATCGCCAATTAGGCATATTGTGCATGTTACTGATTGGTTTTTTTGTGTTGGTATTGCTGGAATGGCAGAAGTTGCCCAGTGGTACTATGCAGGTGCATGTGCTTGATGTTGGGCAAGGGGACAGCTTGTTTATCCAAAGTCCACAAGGATACCAAATAGTAGTAGACGGTGGGCCAGACATGAGCTTGTTAGAGCACTTGGGCATGGTGATGCCCTGGTTTGACCGCTCGATTGATTTATTAATTCTTAGCCACTTTGATGCAGACCATATTACTGCACTTCCTGAATTACTTAAAAGATATGAGGTAAAAAAAATTTTAATGACAGGAGCTGACCATGGTTCTGGCCGTAGTGAGGCGGTTTTACATTATATCTTGGAGCAGAGTATTCCTGTGGTATTCCCCGAGCAAATTGATGCATTGCAATTTTCTGATGGTATGGAATTACAGGTATTATGGCCTCATCATTCTATTATTGGACTTGATGTAGATGAGCCAAATCATCATTCTATTGTGGTTCGTTTTACATATGGAGATGCTTCATTTTTAGCAACAGGGGATATTGATATTGCGGCAGAAATGGAGATTTTAAAGCATGGTGTAGGCGTACAATCTACCATGATGACAGCACCGCATCATGGTAGCAAAACGAGTTCTAGTACCGGTTTTATTATGGCTGTAGATCCAGAATATGTAGTAGTGTCAGCTGGTTATGAAAATCGATTTGGACACCCGCATGATGAAGTTGTAACGCGTTATGAAACATTAGGCATTAAAGTACTTCGGACGGATGAAGAAGGAAGCGTGAGCTTTGAATGTGATAGATTGAGCTGTAAAAGGTAGCATTTTAATTTTTTATGCCGCTATTTAAAAGCAGTTGTTTATAGTCTTTTGTAGTTTTTTGGCTATTGCCAGATAGCATTCTGTATAGCATTTCAGCCATTTCACCTCTTGTAATTAATTGATCAGTCTTTTGAATGGTTTCTGGAATGATATTCCTTTCAGCTAGTGCATCTGTGTATGGCAGATACCAGACCTCACTTTGCTTTGCTGTAATATTAAACATTTTTGTTAGAATCTTACTTGCTTCGGCAAAATTGATATTCGCCTCTGGTCTAAATGTGTTATCGGGATACCCCTCTACTAAATTTTGGTCTTTAGCTAGGCAAATGTACCTATTATACCATTTATTCTTTTGAAAATCTTTAAAGCCAGTTGAGTCACAATCTTTAACCTCTCGATCGCTTGTTAACGCTAAGGATGTTATTTTTATAAATTCAGCACGATTAATTAAATTATCTGGCTTAAATGTTTCGTCTTCATAGCCATCAATCATTCTCATTTCACGAAGAAATTGAGTCGCGGTACGATTGGGATGATTTTGGTCGATATCAGAAAAAGTCTGTTCAAATATAGTTCCTTCGCCTCTATTTAAGATTGGGTAAATTTTAATAGTATTTATTTTCTCTCTTTGGTAATCATTATTATATACTCCTGATCCTTCATTTTCGAATGAACCTAGTTTGGAGTTTGAATTAGAATTTGAAGCACTTCGAGTTGTTTTTAAATAGATAGTATTTTCTTTTTTTGCATCTATAATAATTCGATCGTGACTAATATATAGCGTTTCTAAATCAGCATTTGTTTGAAGTTGACCTAAGCTTGTGCTTGATTTATTTAACTCTGGATTGGCAAAAAAACATTCACTCTTTCTTACTCCATTGTTATCGGTTTTTAAAATTGTCAGTATATTGTTTTGTTGAAGATATCGTAATTGACATCTATTGTTTAGATCTGGAAATTCTATATTTTCTGTTTTTTTTATCCATTCTCCATTTGCCTTATGGGCGTATACATTGAATCGATCTGTGGAAGGTGCAAATACAATAAAACCATGCTCATCTTGCTCGATAAGGCTTACTTTTGGGCCAAATAGGATTGCAGGATTTTTGATTTCATATTTTGCATTTTTGCAAGTTGGCGTGTGTAATCCAGATAGTTTATCTACAACAAAATATTGATAAAATGCTCCAAATTGATTTACTAACCTTATTTCACAGTTTTGGTTAAATTGAATGCTTTCTGTTGAATCTGAGCTATTGGCTTTTATGTATAAGTTATTTGATACCTGTTTTTTGTTTTCGATGCTTAAACCTATAAAGCTACTTAGCTTTTCTGTGCTATTAATTGCACAGTCCCATTGAATAGTATTATTAGTCTTTGTTGTTTGTATGCAATCAATTGCTTCGTCTCTCTTGTTATTATCATGCATTGTTAATAAATTTAAATTTGGCTGAGATGGGCTTTCTGTATTTTTTGTAGCAGTGATTGTAAAAGAATCTTCTTGTGTAAGCTCGAGCTCTGTTTTTTCATTTTCAAATGAAAGCTTCCATGGTCTAAACTCAGTAATCATACTTTTAGACAAACTACAGCCACTGAATTTTCCAATACCTTTTAAATCTGAGTTATCAGGGCAAATTTGCATTATAATTTTGTATTCATCAAAACTAAGCTCTTTTATTACATCATAAAAATTTTCAAGCTTAATATCTTTGCCACCATTTAGTTTTATTTCTGCTCTATCTATTTTAGTTTCAATATTATTAATTGGTGTCGTTTCTACGGTATAAGTAATAAACATTACTTCTTCATTTGGAATCTCCTCACTTAGTGTAAATTTTAAATCATTATCTACAAATTGTAAGTTTGATATTTTTACATCAGAGTAATTATAAACATCTGCGTATACTGGCTTAACAGTAAATAGCATTAACAATGTAGTGATTGTGAGGATTAATTTAAATTTCATAATAACATATTACCATTAATTCACAGAATCTTCTAACCATTCAAAATACTCTTGAGAGCCAGTTGTTATTGGTAGCTGGATAATTTCTGGATTATTGTAACTGTGATGCTTGACGATGAATTTTCTAATACCTGGTATTTACTTGGGTGATTTTAACTATATGTTCATTTTTGCCGACCTGCCTGCCGGTAGGCTGGTACAAAAAACGAACCAAAAAAATCATGGCAAATCAAAACTCTCTCGTGTTGTGCTATCTGTTCACGTCAAAGTCTATAAAGCTTACCTCTTTTATTAATCGGACGCCTTTGTTTCGAGCAGTTAAGTGATCGACTTCTCCGTTCACAGAGCATGGTTCGGCTACGCTCACCACTGCACAACACTTCGTTGCATACTTGTCATCCTGAGCGTAGTCGAAGGGCAAACATGGTTTGCCATATAGCTAAACGTATTCTTCTCGCACTGTGAATTTTGAGTTGTGTGGTTTCCAAAGGAGTGAGCGGCCATCCGCCGAAGAAGGATAGCGAACGACTTGGAATAAACCACCTGCGAAAAATTGTCATGTGCGAAACTTTTTTGTTACTTTTTTGGTTACAAAAAAGTAGGGGAGGTAAGATATTATTTTAAAAAAAAGAGGTCTCCTATATTTATATTGGAAAACCTCTTTTAGATTGTAGATTTAGACTACCGACGGTTAAAACTTCCACGTCGTGGAGCTCCGCCACCTGGACGAGGGCTACGAGGACGAGGAGCTCGTTCTACGTATCCTTCTGGTGGAGAGGTAAGACGTTTAATACTTAGTTTGGTTTTATCGTTAGCGGCGTCGTATTCGAAGCAAATTACTTCTACTTCTTCGCCTTCTTTTACAATGTCTTGAACGTTTTCTGTTCGACCCCATTGTAATTCAGAAATGTGAACCATGCCGTCTTTACCTGGTAGAATTTCTACAATGGCACCAATGCCGTCAATAATACGGGTTACTTTACCTTTGTATTTTTTATCTACTTCTGGTTTTGCAACAATGTTTTGAATCCACTCAAGTGCTTTGGTCATAGAATCACCATCAACAGCGGTTACAGAAACCATGCCGTCATCATTAATGTCGATTTCTACATTAAGATCTTTAGTAATTTTTTGGATTGTTTCACCACCCTTACCAATAACAAGGCGAATATCGTCTGTATTAATTTGGATAGATTCAATACGTGGAGCAAATGCGCTCATTTCCTTACGATACTCTGGAATGGCAGCTAGCATGCTGTCCATAATAACCATACGGCCAACCTTTGCTTGTTCTAGTGCTTCTTTAAATACAACATCTGGCAGTCCTTTAATTTTAATATCCATTTGGATAGCCGTAATACCATTGGCGGTACCGGTTACTTTAAAGTCCATATCTCCACCGAAATCTTCTTCGTCTTGCAGGTCGCTTAAAATAACGTAGTTACCGGTTGCAGAGTCTGACATAAGGCCCATAGCAATACCAGAAACAGGACGCTTAAGTGGTACACCAGCAGCCATAAGGGCAAGCGTGCTACCACAGGCAGCAGCCATAGAACTAGAACCATTCGAGCTTAAAATTTCGGTTACGGTACGAATGGTATATGGGAATTCCTCTTCGGTTGGTAATACAGGCTCTAGTGCTTTTTGGGCTAACATTCCATGCCCAACTTCACGATTACCAACAAATAAACGGTTAGAGGTTTCTCCAACGGAGAATGGTGGGAAGTTGTAGTGGTGCATGTAGCGTAGTTGTTTTTCGCCTTCCATGCCTTCTACTAATTGCTTGTCGCCAGGGCCACCTAGTGTACAAGTACAAAGGCCTTGGGTTTCACCACGGGTAAATAATGCAGAACCATGCACGCGGGCTGGTAGTACATCTACCATACAACTTAGTGGACGAATTTCAGTTGGCTTACGACCATTCATACGTACGCCATCTTCTAAAATAGCGCGACGAACTTCTGCCTTAATAACTTTATCAACTAATTTTCCTCCGCTGCTTAGCAGTGCCTTGTGTGCTTCTTTCGCTTCGTCATCCATATCGTCAGTTACATCGCCGTATTTTTCAAGAAGTTTGTCGTTACCTTGGTCCATCATGTCACCAAATAATGCACGACGTTCTAGCTTAGGTATAGTATTGCGCATTGCTGTTTGTACATCTGCAAGATATAAATCTTTAAGGTAGTTGTAAGCTTCTTCGCTGTAGCCTTTGTCTTCTACTTCGATTTTTGTCATACCAATTTCTGCTTGAATTTCTTGGAAGAATACCGCAATTTTTTGCGCCCACTCTTTACCAAATTCAATTCCGCGTAGTACATCTTCTTCTGGTAATTCGTTTGCAGCTACGTCAATCATTAAAATAGTATCTGGACTAGATGTTAGAAATAAATCTAAGTCACTATGTTCACGTTGTTCATGGGTTGGGTTTAGAACGAGTTCTCCGTTGATCATACCAACACGAACAGAACCAAGAGTGCTTTCGCATGGACAGTCTGAAATAGCAACACCAAGGTTGGCAGCATTTGCAGAGGTAACATCGTGATCATTAATGTTATCGTAACTTACTACTGTACAAAAAACTTGTACATCACGACGAAGTGCTTTATTAAACATTGGACGTAGTCCGCGGTCGATAATACGACCTTTTAAAATAGCATCGTCTGCTGGACGACCTTCACGCTTACGGAAGCGGCCACCACCAATAACACCACCAGCGTAGTATTTTTCTTGGTAAACAAGTTGGAGTGGTAAAAAGTCGATATCACGAGCACGAGCACTCATGGTAATGTTGGACATGGTTACAGTATCACCAAGTTGGCAAAGTACCGTAGCATTCGTTTGGCCGGCCATTAAACCGGTTTTAAAAGTAAGAGTTTGTTCACCTAGCTTAAGGCTGTACTCTTTTTGTTGAGACATATAAAAATATGTAAAAGGATAAAGAACGCCGTCCTTCGGCAGGCTCAGGATGACATATCCCTTTATTGCGGTGTAATCTTTAACTGACAGAGTCAGGTTCACATTGCTGGAAACGAACCATGTCACCCTGAGCTTGCCGAAGGGTCATGGTTCGGCAAGCTTACCATGACACAAAAGTCATGCGAGCGAGGCTGTTTACACTAATGTAAACCTAAGATTACAGATGCTTTAAAGGAACATCGGTAGTGTAAACCATGCGATAGGGAAGGGGAAGGGGAAGTTAGTTAGGCATTCTGAATCTCCATGATTCAAAATCTCTTATATGTTCGTGTTTGATTTCTACTGTAGGCAGTTGTCTATAAAGTTGTTCCAGTCCGTTGTATGTAATGTTTGTACTGCTAACATTAAGCGTTTCTAGATGAGGTAATTTTTTTAATAGAACTTCTAAGCCATCTGATAGATAAATATTACCCCTTAGATCTAGATGCCGTATAAAGGTACAACCCATTAGAGGTTCTAAATGATTATTTTCAAGATCGAGGTTGTATAGATGAACTGTGTGTAATTCGGGGCTGCAAATAGGTTGTAGATCAAGATTATTTTCTTGTAGATTGAATGTAAATTTTATCTCTTCCACTGACCTCCCTGATCCTTCAAACATTGCATCTCCTGTTGAGCTACCGTTTATGTTTATATATTCTAATGCGTTACAGCCATCAAAGGTTGATATTATTTCCTCTCTATCCCAGTTATGAATTTGTATCGATGCCCCCTTTATTTTTTTTGATTTTGTTACTGCTTTCATCAGGTTTCCATTCATGTTATTTCCATGGCTATTATCACATGTAAAGTATTGTAAACCTGAAAAATGAGTTATTGCTTCAGCGTCTTTTTCATGTGGAGTCCAATTTTCAATCGTTAAGTGGGTTATTCTTTGGGCTTGATGTGTCTCCACTAATGATAACATAAACAAATTGCTTGAATTATTAATTGCTACTCTTTTGTAGTTATTTGGAATAAGTTTCCAATGGTTAAAAAAATCTTCCTCCGTTTCAAAAGTAATGGATTCTTTTTTTGGGTCCCATTTTATAATGCCGCATCCACCTACTAACAATGTTTGTAATGAGATATTTCCAAAACCTATTAAAGCTTCTATTTGATTGACTGTTTCGAATGTATCGGCATCACCAGGTAGTGCTAACATAATTTCAATAATTTCTCTTTTTTTAGATTCAAATAGTTGCATTATTGCCTGAAGTTGATTACCAGGTGTTTTTATTTCTTGGTTAGACCAATTTTCATCTATTTCATCCATAAGAGTTAATACTATCGACGAATCAAGTTTTTGCAATAGGTAAATCTGTTATACTGTATTTGTCTAAACCTCTCGTTAGCGTCGGATCATCTTTTCTCTTTAATCACTTTAAGGGCTTACTAATCCGTACTTCCTGTGGGATGTACGTGCGTTCGCCCACTTGCTGCAAGCAAGGAGTGAGGTGCTCCACCGACGGTTGTTTGGATGAACAAAAGGTAGAAAAGGCAGAAAAAGAAGAAAAGGTTTTTTCATTTTATTTCTTAATAACTTAGCTTAATACCACTATTTTTTATCAGCGTTTTTTAAGGCAAACTCTCGCATAATTTTTGTTTGACGTTGTTCGATGGCGTCTAATTTATTATAGATTTTAAAAACAATAAAAAACAAGAGCCCAATTGCTGTAACAATAATCGCAATTTCTTGGTCCTGAATACCAAGGAATGTTGATAAATAACGAATACTGGCTGGGTAAACAGCAATTAATGCTACCCCTCCCCAAAACAATGTCCACCAGCTGGCCTCCCAAATAGTTTTTTGGTTTTTCTGTACTAAGCTCCAGGCATACAAAAGACATACAAGTGATAGTGCCGGTACAAGGACCTGATAAGGAGACATGGGGGTAGTTTACGATAAGATGGAGTTTGTTGCTAGTGAATGGTTTCATGAAATGTTGCAGAGGTTAAAGAAGTTGCAGGCGTGTAAAAGGTTTTTTAATTTTAATAAATGTATTTAAAAAAGCCCCCTTTTAAACCTCTGATACTTTTGCAACATCTGCAACGTTTACTGCCCTCTCATTTTCATGATTACCTCCTTTCGTTTATCTGGTTCTACTCCAAATATTGCGGTGCCAGCGACAAGGTTATTTACACCTGCTTCAATGCACTCAGCTGCATTATCAGGGCTAATTCCTCCATCAATTTCAATCATAATTTCTGGCCATTCTTCCCTGATTTCTTTTACCTTTTCTAGCACTTCTGGCATAAAATTTTGTCCGCCAAAACCTGGTTCTACCGACATTATTAACACAAGGTCTACCTGTCCTAGCACATCATCAATATTGCTTACTGGCGTATCTGGCTTAATAGCTATACCAGCAGTGCAGCCACTGTTTTGAATCATGGCAATAAGTTCGGTGCGCTCTTCTATACCTGGTACTGCCTCTGCATGAAATGTAATGTGCTCGGCGCCATTTTTAATCATGGGTCCAATATATTTTTTTGGATCGTCTACCATTAAATGCACATCCATAGTGGCGTCTGTATCCATCCATTTAATTACTGGCGTACCAAAGCTTAAATTGGGTACAAAGTGGCCATCCATTACATCTATATGCAACCAGTCTGCACTTTCTGCGACAGAGTCTATCTCTGTTTGTAGATTACTAAAATCGGCAGCTAGTATTGATGGGTTGATGATAGGGGAGAGCATGGTGGTAGTTTAAGATAGAACTGATATTAGTGCTAGTGCATGACTTTATGAAATGTTGCAGAGGTTTAAGTGGTTGCATAAATTTAAAAAGGACTCAGTCTAAATTCTATTTTAGAATGAGTCCTTCTGACACGTTTTAAACCTTTGCAACGCCTGTAACCTTACGCAGCTGCTTCTTCTTGAGCATCTTTTAGCTCGTCTTCTGCAGATTCGCCAGAAGCGTCTACGGCAGCACCTTCTTCGATACCAGCTTTTACTTCGGCATCAGTTTCTTTACCGCTACCAGTTTTATTTGTCATTTCCGAGATCATATCTGCTGTTGGAACAATAATATCCTCAGCTTCTAGCTCGGCTGCTACACGAGATTCTAGTTCCACGGTTTCTACTTCGCCTTCCTCCATGGTAATACGTTCTTCTAAAGCAATTTCTTCTTTAAATTTAATAAGGTCTACTTTTAGCCCTAGTGCTTGTAGCTCTTTAACAAGAACGTTGAATGACTCAGGGATACTAGCACGACGGATCTGTTCGTTCTTAACGATAGCTTCGTAAGCCTTAGAACGTCCAATAACGTCATCTGACTTAATGGTGAGCATTTCTTGCAGTGTGTAGGCCGCTCCGTAGGCTTCTAGGGCCCACACTTCCATTTCTCCGAACCTTTGTCCTCCGTGTTGTGCTTTACCACCAAGTGGTTGCTGTGTAACAAGAGAGTAAGGACCAACGCTACGTGCGTGAAGCTTATCTTCTACTAAGTGGTGCAGTTTAAGCATGTACACATTACCAACTGTTGTTTCGTGAGAGAATTTTTCACCAGTCATACCATTGTAAAGTTGAACCTTACCAGTTTCTGGTAAGCCAGCTTCTTTAAGATAGGTTTCAATATGCGCTGGATCGATACCGTTTAGCGCAGGAGTAGCCATTTTTACATTTAGTTTTTCTGCCGCCCAACCAAGGTGTGTTTCTAGAATCTGTCCGATGTTCATACGAGATGTAACACCAAGTGGGTTTAAGATAATATCTACATATGTACCATCTGGTAGGAATGGCATATCTTCTTTTGGCACAATACGAGAAATACATAATGCTTTGAATTTATTGTGTTTAAACTTCCTGCACTAGTCGT
>CAYSVN010000032.1:0-12955 GCA_964434585.1 uncultured Candidatus Peribacteria bacterium
GAAGACACGCGTGTAACTGGGAAGCTGTTGCAATTATTAGAGCTCCCTAAAAAACCACTTACTAGCTACCATAGCCATAACCAAACCAAGCGCATTCCAGAAGTACTAGAGCGTTTAAAAAAAGGTGAACACCTGGTATTAGTAAGTGATGCCGGAACCCCTGGTATTTCGGACCCTGGTAATTTAGTAGTAAGCGCTGTGCAAAATGCTGACCTAGAGCTAGAAGTACTACCTGGCGCCAGTGCCATGCTCGCTGCCTTAAGCGTTGCTGGCCTACCTATACACCGCTTTACCTACCTTGGTTTTTTACCCATGAAAAAAGGTCGTAAAAAAATGTTAGCTAGTATTAAAGACTCCCCTTACCCTACTTGTTTTTTTGAGTCTGTCCACCGGATAGAAAAATGCTTAAGCGAACTTGGAACACTGCTAGCAGACGAACCAGAACGGATTGTGGTAGTTGCGCGTGAGTTAACAAAGCTGCACGAAGACGTTATTCGTACCACTGCAGATAAATTACCGGAACTTGCAACCAGTATTAAAAAGAAAGGTGAGTTTGTGGTAGTGGTGGGATAGTTTTTGATAATTGACATTATTTTATTTTATGTTATTATTAATTCACTACTCTCACAAGTAACAGATTAACAATGCTGCCACTTGGAGTGGTACGAGTTGTTGATCTTTTAAATCTTAAGCTTAAAAAGGGCTTGTTATGGACTTTATTTCTAGCATCGTTTTTATTGTTATTTTCATTTTTGCTGGAGTTGTGTTTTATGCGATTTCATCTCGAGATAGCAGAATTCATGGCCTGCAAAAAGAATTGAAAGAGAACCAAGCTTTCTTGATTGATTATATCGGTCGCGGCTATGGGGACATCGAACCGAGACACATGCGTGCCTTGGTTGAGAAATTTGGTAAAAATATCATTTCTAACAAATATGAAAGGTGGCACCGATCTTTTTGCGTGCAAGCCGAACAGGCTCACAAAAACTACAAGGATGAATATCGGGCTCAGATCCAAGAGTGGATGGAAGTTGAGACTGATGAAGCCATGCTAAAAGACTTAAGGTTATACCTTAAGAAAATGGCCTAAGATTTAACAGCAACTCAAATGCCCAGCCGAAAGGACTGGGCTTTTTTATCTACTCTGCACTGGCATACATGTTTGGTAGTAAACGACGAGGGTTAATATGCTGTCCATCTTTAAACATTTCGAAGTGTAGGTGGGCTCCGGTTGTCATTTGCCCTGCACCCCATGTACCAGGCGTTCCCCCACTGCGGGCAATAATATCGCCTTTTTTAACAAGTGTTCCTGGTGGCACTAGCATTTGGTATAAGTGTCCATAAAGACTTGCATAATTACCATGGCCAATAAGCATATAGCTATAACCATGCTGTCCGCCATCACGCGTGGTGTATACAATGCCGTCTGCTACGGCGCGAACTGCAGTATATTGTGGCACAGCAATGTCCATAGCGTTGTGTGGAACACCAAATAAACGTTGGTACGAAAGCGACCTAAATTCAGCAGACACTGGTCCATGTACTGGCCAAATAAAATCTGCATCGTTATCAAATAAAAAAATATCGGTCTCTAGCTCTCTTAACATGCTGTCTTCTAACCCTGTATCCCTAAAGGAAAGTTCCTTACCCTTACTACCCTGTGAGGCCTCGAAGGCAGACATTTCTTTTTGCAACTGCAACACTTCACCGCGAATGCTGGCGGCAATATCTGCTACCTCATTTACACGAGATTTTAACGTTAATAACTCTTCGCGCGCTTTGGCATATTCTGGTTGCAATTCTAAAATTTCAGCTTCTATGTTGGCTAGATTTTTTTTACGCAGCTCGTAAAGTACTGGACGGTCTTGCAAGGATTCAACATGATAAAGTAGCTCTTCGCGCACACGGTGCATAGCGCGGTTATAAATAGAATACTCAACAGCGTCACCCAGTGAACCCTGTAGTGCAAACTGAATGCCGCGCGGCACTTTGCTAGGGCCAACATTATAAATAGCTGATTCTTGCTGATAAATATGTCGAACAAACTCTGCTAAAGCCTCTTTTTGCTCTTCTAAATGTTGGCGAGCATCTGGAGAAGCGTGTAATTTTAAATTATTTTTATCTTCGAGAGCTTTAATTTCATCTTCTAGCTCAAAAATAAGTCTTTGCTCCTGCCTACGCCTTGTCTGAAGTGCAATATACTGGCGCTTAATACGCTCATGACTACGAAATGATACTCGTAAATCTGCCTGTAGACTAAATCCGCTTTTATGTGTGTAGACTGCTTGCTGTAATGTGTTTTCTAAATCTTCTTGAAACTCTTCGCGAATAGCTTCCCTTTCTAACTTTACAGGAACTGCTGTTTTTAAGAGCACTTCTACCTTTCTAGCTTCTTGCATTTCTTTTCTTTGAGCTTCTCTTTCTGCAACGGCGGCTGCAGCATCTGCCATTTTTTTCTCTTCAATACGCTCGGCAACCGTTATTTTAATTGGTTGGTCTACTGGTATTATTTCTCCGGTAATACTTTGCCACATTTCTACACCATTTATAACTACCTTCGTTCGTAGATGTGCAACATCTGCCTCTGTTAATACTATTACTACAGGCTCGGGCTCAACAATAGGCTCTAATTCGTCAGCAGTAAGTTCTGGCTCATTAGCAAGCTCTGGTTCGGCAGTAGCTTCTGGCACAGGTAGTGCATGAATATCTAATGCACTTGTTAAACAAGCAACTGTTACCAATAATACTACTATTTTTTTCATGATGTGCGCATAAAACGACGAACGCTAACCATGCCAGCTACTGCGCCACTTAAAATAAGTAACCATGCTAATTGGCCTGGTCCACTACTGTTAAGGTTAGAGTTTTTTGGTGGACGTGCCTGACTTGTAACCGAAGCTGTTAATGGCAATGTGGCGGCAACGCTATGTAAATTGGCGCGCATTTCTTCTGGAATTTCCACCACTTGTTTAAACGCGCTGCTTGCTACCACTTCTCCACTTTCGGTTAACATTTCTACACGAATGGTTACTTCTCCTGGAGTAAGCCCTTCTAACCTTACACCTGGTAGGTCTGGGCTTAGTTCTTCGCTACTTTTAAAGTGTACGCCATTATCGCGAGAATGACTTACAATAACGGCTGTAATATCTTCACGATCTTTTACCCACCTTACCACTAAGTCTGCCAGTAAAGGATTTTTTACAATTAACTCTGTTTTTACTTCAATATCATCATAAATAACTTCTGGAACTACTGGCTCTGGTGGAGCTGGTGGAGCTTGCGATGAAGATGAAGAACTAGCCGCTGGCTCTGGCACCTCTGCAGATACCTCATCCGAACCCTGGAATAAAATTGTCGTTGCATCTGACAGACCTGCCCCATTAACAGAAACTAAACCTGGCTGCATTTCTAATCTATAAACAACTCCTTCTGTTTGCGGCTCAGTTGTAATGGTTAATACATTACCGTTCGCACTCATGGTTACAATGTCTAGTGGCACATCTTTACTCTTAATACTTACAATACTACTAGCTATAGAACTAGCATCAATATTTTCTGAAAATAAAGCGTTAAGCGTTGTATTGTTAATAACTAACACTTCATTTAATTGTAAATTTTGTACTGCTGGCTCAGGAATTTTTACTTCTGGCTTTGGTGGCAATTGTGGACCAACAAACCCTTTTGGCTCCTCGGCAAGCTCTGGAGCCACTCTTTCTAGCGGTGGCATTGCTACTGGTGCAACTACATTCGTATTTTCATCGTTTTTTGTTACATTAATAGTAGCTTCTGCCGTAAAGTTTGTGGTTTCATCACCTTCACTATCTAATGTTAACACTGCTACATGTAGTGTACTGTAACCTTCTAAAAAATCAGCTGGTAGCACCTTCGACGTTGCACTTGTTTCTGTACGCAGGTAATCCTCAAAATAACCATTACTAGCAATAATAGAATCTTCTGCACCAGACCAGTAAAGCGTATAAGCACTGGCACCTTCTACAGCTGTCCAGCTTACCTCCACTCCATTTGCGGTATTTTTCAACATCACTTCGCTAGGCGCAGGCAACTCTGCTGCTACCGTAAAGGGTAATAGTAATAATCCTGTTAATAGACTCAGTATTGTTTTCATGTGGGTTTTTGTGTGGAATATTTTTATTAATGTATCAGGCTATTATAGCATAAAAGTAAGATTTATGTGACGGAGAGAAGTTGCTATTTTATTTAAATAGTATTGTAGTTATATTTTACCATTTTTAAATATCCACATACTTAACCTCCTCTACTTTTTTGTAACCAATCCATCGACAAGCTCAGGAGTACACAAAAAAGTTTCGCACATGACAATTTTTCGCAGGTGGTTTATTCCAAGTCGTTTGCTATCCTTCTTCGGCGGATGGCCGCTCACTCCTTTGGAAACCACGCAACTCAAAATTCACAGTGCGAATATTGTGTAGGTTAATTTATGACAAACCATGTTTGCCCTTCGACTACGCTCAGGATAGCAAGTATTTAACGAAGTGTTGTGCAGTGGTGAGCGTAGCCGAACCATGCTCTGTGAACGGAGAAGTCGATCGCTTAATTGCCCGAAACAAGGGCGTCCGATAAATAAAAGAGATAGGTTTTATAGACTTTGACGTGAACAGGTAGTACAACACGAGAGGTACTGAGCTTGTCGAAGTATTGTTTGCCATGATTTTTTTGGTTCGTTTTTGTACCATCCTACCGGCAGGCAGGTCGACAAAAAGTAATAACTAACTCTGCAATCTCTCTAAAATTTTACCAAGCTTATCCTGAGCTTCTTGCATTTTTGCGCGCTCCCTTGCTACTACAGCTTCGGGTGCATTTGCTACAAACTGCTTATTACTTAACTTGCCTTCTACAGATTTAATATACTTTTCTAGATTTTCTTTTTCCGCATTAAGCGCAGCAGTTTCTGCTTCTGGATCAATTAAATCACCTAAGTGCACATGAACTTCTACGTTCTTTAAAAATACACTATAGTCTGTTTTTTCTGGCGTAAATTTATCAGATAGCTGAACCTCTGTTACACGACCCATGCGTACAATATGTACTGACTCTTCTTGTATAACTTTTTTATACATTGGGCTTACAATTGTAATACTAGGTTTTTCGCTTGGTGGAATGTTTTGCTCTGCTTTTACCTTACGAATAGCAGAAATTACCTCTTTTAATACTTGATATTCAGCAGTGCCTCCTTCGTCTCCGCTCAGGATGACATTGCTTGTTGGCCAAGGAGTTTTAATCAGCAATTCACTACCTTCTTGCGATACCATCTTCCAAATTTCTTCGGTTACAAATGGGCAATAAGGATGCAGTAACGTTAAAATTGTTCGCAGTACATGTAGTAACACTGTAATATTTGCACTTCCTTTGCTTAATTCTAGGTACCAGTCACAAAACTCTTCCCATACAAAACTGTAAAGACGCTCACCTACTTCGCTAAGGCGGTAACTTTCTACGCCACTTGTTACATCGGTAATTAAACGATCAAGTTCAATAAGAATTGCCTTATCAGCCAGGCTTAAATTACTATTATCACCCTGGAGTGCTGCTATATTTCTTGGGTCTACCTCTGCCTGCTCACACTGCATTAATACAAAGCGACTAGCATTCCACAGCTTATTGATAAAGTTACGGTAACCAGCGATTTTTTCTTGATCAATACGCATATCGTTACCTGGTGTTTGGCCTACAATCATACTTAAACGCAAGGCGTCTGCACCAAATTCAGGAATAACTTCAAGCGGGTTAATCATTGTTTTAGGTTTTGATTTACTCATTTTAGCACCATCTTTTGTACGCACCATTCCATGCAAATATACGGTCTTAAATGGAATTTGCTTCGTGGCGTACGTTGTCATTAAAATCATGCGCGCCACCCAAAAGAAAATAATATCGTAACCTGTTTCCATTACCTGGGTAGGATGGAATTTTTGAAAATCAGGACTTTGCTCTAGTAACTGCTTTAGTGTTAACTCTGGGCTATTCATTAATGCTGGGTCAATTAGCGTACTCCAGGTCCAAAGTGCAGAACTAAACCAGGTATCAAGCGTGTCGTTATCTTGTATCCAACCTTCGCCTGGTGAATCTGCTTGCACTTTTATTTTACCATTGCTATACCAAGCTGGCACACGGTGCCCCCACCAAATTTGGCGTGAAACACACCAATCTCGCAGATTATCAATCCAGGCAAAATAGGTTTTTTCGAATCGATTTGGAACAATCTCGATATCACCACTACGAATAACATCTTGCATAATTTCTTTTAAGCTCATATCGGCATTTTTCCACTCCACAACTGGTTTGTTTACATCAATAAACCACTGCTCTTTAACTTGTGGTTCTATTATTCCTTTTCCACGGCTATTTAATGCCACGCTATGTACGTAGTCTTCATTAATTGATACTACTAAGCCTTTTGCTTGTAGCTTTTCTACAATTAGCGGACGAGCTTTTTTAATATGCATGCCGGCAAATTCATCCGCAATTTCTAACAGCTTGCCATCCCAATCAATAATCTGCTCTATAGCTAAATCGTGTTTTTTTGCTAAATCAAAATCGATTGCACTGTGCCATGGGGTAATAGTCATTGCTCCGGTGCCCATTTCTGGGTCTGCGGCTTCGTCTTTAATTAATGTTGCAGTAATGGGTCCATTTATCCACTCTACTTCAAATGTTTGGCGGTGTTCATACTGACTATATCGTTCGTCATCTGGATGTACGACAATAATTTTATCGGCAAACTTTGTTTCTGGCCGCACGGTACCAATTTCAAACGGACCATATTTAAACGTGTAAAAAGGATCTTTAACCTCTTTATGCTCCACTTCATCATCCGAAACAGTGGTTTGTAAATTAGGGTCCCAGTTTACACTGCGGTTTCCACGATACAACAGTCCGTCGTTAAACATGCTTGTAAACACCTCGTTTACACAACGGTTAAGCATTGGGTCCATCGTGTAACGTTCGCGAGACCAATCGCAACTACTACCCATTTTACGTACTTGGCCTCGAATAGTACCACGACTACCTTCTACAAAGCTGGCAATTTCTTTTAGCAATCCTTCACGGCCTAACTCTTCACGTGGGTCCTTCATTCCTTCTTCTTGTAATTTTTTAATCACACGGCTTTCGGTGGCAATCGACGCATGGTCAGTGCCAGGAATCCATAGTGCCTCTTTGCCATTCATGCGGGCAAATCGAGTAAAAATATCTTCTAATGCTAACATTACTGCGTGACCCAGGTGTAATTGCCCAGTGGCGTTTGGTGGTGGCATTGCAATGGTAAATGGTGGCTTATTAGAATTTACATCTGCAATAAAGGCGCCACTGTCCTCCCAAAGTTTGTAAATATCATCTTCGACATTGGCCGCGTTGTAAGCTTTTTTTAGCATGACGGTAGTATAGGTGGATGTAAGTGGTTTGAAAACAACTATTTACCAAACGTTGCAAAGGTTGCAGAAGTTTCAGAAGGATCCCCTTTTAAACCTTTGCAACCCCTTATACCTCTGCAACATTTTGTGCTATAATAAAGAGGAACATGACACACAAACCTCAATTTCTTACGGCTTTCTTTAGTTGGTTTACCGATCGTAGTTACACCCAGTTAATGGGCTTTTGGTTTGCAAGCTTTGTTGGGTTTGCTGTGCTATATTACCTACTTACGGTTTTTTACCCTGTGCACGGGCTTTTACATGTTGAGTCAACAACAGGTTGGATTGTATTTTTTGATAGCCTGTATTTTTCTATCGTTACTGCTACTTCTACTGGGTACGGAGATATTACCCCACATGGTTTTAGTAGGGTTTTAGCTAGTATTCAAGCGATTATTGCCTTGTTTGTGTTTGCATCGTTTGTAACAAAACTGGTTAGCTATAAGCAAGAAATGGCTTTAAGAGAAGTGCATGAATTAACTGCTGGAAATATGTTTAGCGATGTTCGCCAAGGACTCCATACCGTCCGTAAAGATTGCGATTTAATTATAACTAAACTCCATCAACATAAAGCGCTTAACCAGCACGACTGGGACAACTTGGCCGTTGCCCTTAAGCAGTCTGCCCGTTTACTGCAAGATATCCCCAATTTTTATAATGAAGAAATTCACCTTTATAGCATTGATGACACCAGGGAAGAATTATTACTAGAGGCGACCGAGCGCACCCTTCACCGCTTAGACCATTTAATGCATACCTTTGCTGAGTATAATATTTCACTATACGACCATGATGAAAGCATGGCTCAATTAGAATATTTTTACCAGGTAGTGCCGAGTATTCTTAATAATTGGCACGGCTACAGCCCGTATAATAATCATGCGTACTTTGAAAAGCTTATTACCCTACTACGAAAGTTAGAGCAACATAAGCAATAAAAAAACGCCTCAGTCGAAAAACTGAAGCGTCTTGTGGATTTCCCCACAGCTTGGAATTACCCAAATAGTGGTTGAACATTCTTTCCGAGTGCAATTGCAGACGCAAGTCTGTCAATAGTGGATGCGTTTTTGTCATGCATCAACCAAACTCGTTGAAGATTTGTTTTAGGAACGCTATCTGCCAACACTTTTTTCGCCACATTGCGATCTTCAATGGAAGATTGTGGATTGTTGAAAATTGCGAACGCTTTTTCAGTTGGAGATTTTGCCTCTTGCTGAATTCTGTAGGCCCAAATGGCCAACTGAAGAGAGGCTCTTCTTGAAGTACGTAACATGACTACCTTCTAGGTTCTAAAAATCCGTTTTGCCAGCAAGGTCCATCCTTGCTAGTCGTTGCCTCTCTTGCAAGAGACAGTTTTATACTCTGTGATAAATATAAAAATGCTCCTTGGCTTAAGGGCGAAATCGATGATGTGAAAAATCTTTGTCGACAAATTTTATTCATCTTTACTTTGCATGTCAATGGTTAATCCTTCGGCTACGCTCAGGATGACAAACTTGATAGATAAAAGTTTTTCAATACAAAAAAATAAGCCTTGCTTAGGTATAAAACAAGGCTTGTTGCCTTGTTCTCATCTATAGATACTTTAGATATACATAGACGAGAACAACGCGGAATATTGGTTTTTAGAAACGTACGAATTTGGTACATCACAATTTACTTTTGGTTGTTGCAGCCCGACGCAGACGGTCGGGCCGCGGTGGGTTAGTTATTTTTTCGAGCTTTATTTTCCTGGTCAGAAAATTCTACTCGTTTTTCTTTTAACTCTCTAGCCGCTTGTTTTTCAGCGCCTTTACAAGGCTTTTTGGGCGGTCGGACAGCTTTTTTTCGTTGAGCTCCGATCTTCTTCTCCATTAAGAAATAACTAGGATGCCTTTTTAAACAATTAAAAGGCAAATTGTGAAATACGTGATGATGTAAAAGATCTACTTATTAGAGATGAGTATACTATTTTCTACTATAAAGTCAAATTTATTTTTACTTTTTTATTCTCCATTCCAAGCTGCCATTACTACGCTTTGCAGTAATTTTTCTTGGCCATTTTCATACTTAAATTGAATATTGTTTCTTGTTAAACATTCTAGTACAGCGTTACGACTATGCATTAATGGGCTTACAATAATCCCCTGATCAACCTCTGTTAAAGAGCTTACCGCAATTGGTTCTATATCATACTGCTCAATAAATTTTAGATGTGTTACCTTTGCCATAAGATGCTAGTGTAGCCATTTTTATTTAGAAAGCAAATTATATAGTTGACACCAAATAGAATATAGATATAATTTCCGTCCCCAGCCTTATTCATCATAACATTCAGGCTGGAACATACTGCGTCAAGTTGAGAGATTTTTTGCTCTCGAAGGAATTATTTATCCCTTCATTTATAACTTGGCGCTTTTACTTATATTAAAAGTTTTTGTATAAAAAATGTTCTTTTTCAAAGGTGTAAAAAAGGAGTATAGTGGCTAAAGATTTTTACATTCTCCCTTCTTTTACTACTATGTTTGACTACGCCCATCTTAAAAAAACTGATCCTGCTACATACGCTACAGTTATGGGTGAAATTAAACGCCAGCGCGAAGGAGTGGAGCTTATTCCATCAGAAAACTATATTTCTGCAGCGGTGTTAGAAACCATGGCAACTGTTTACAATAACAAGTATAGCGAAGGTTATCCAGGCAAGCGTTACTACGGTGGCCAAGAATTTACCGATAACGTGGAGACATTAGCTATTAAACGTGCTTGTGAACTATTTAAATGCGAACATGCCAATGTGCAACCGCATGCTGGAGCACCAGCAAATGTAGCCATGTACTTTGCATTACTTGAACCTGGTGATACTATTTTAGGCATGGATCTAAGTCACGGTGGACATTTAACCCATGGTCACCCTGTTACCTACCTAACAAAGATTTTTAACTTTGTGCGTTATAAAATGGCCGATATTGAAACTGGAGAAATTGACTACGACCATATGAGAGAAATGGCCTTAGAGCACAAGCCAAAGATTTTACTTGGTGGCTTTTCTGCTTACCCGCGAGAATTAGATTATGCCAAAATGCGTGCCATTGCGGATGAAGTAGGTGCATATGCTGTGATGGATGCAGCCCACATTGCTGGCATGATAGCTGGAGGAGTACTTAGAAATCCATTTGATGATGGCTTTGATATTGTAACAACAACAACCCATAAAAGTTTACGCGGACCACGTGGAGGCATGATTTTAATTCGTGACAAAAAAGCACTTGGTCGCAAAATTGATAAATCTGTATTTCCAGGATTCCAAGGTGGGCCCATTATGCAAATGATTGCTGCTAAGGCCGTGGCGTTTGAGGAAGCCTTGCGTCCAGACTTTAAGGAGTATGCTAAGCAGATTATTGTTAATGCAAAGGTAATGGCAGATGAATGCCTTAAGCGTGGTGCACGCCTTATGACTGGCGGCACTGATAATCATCTACTAATGCTAGATGCTGTTACCACTTGGGGGATTACTGGCCAGGAAGCAGAAACACTGTTTGACGACATTGGGATTACCCTTAATAAAAATATGATTGCTGATGACCCTCGCCCGCCAATGGATCCATCTGGTATTCGGTTTGGTACGCCAGCTATTACCACCAGAGGCATGAAAGAAGATGAAATGCGCACCTTAATAGATTTTATGTTCCGTGCGGTTGAGGTCCGTAACGACGAAGCTGCTGTTAAAGCAATTCATCAGGAAGTTATTGAATTCTGCTTACAGTTCCCTCTTCCAGGAATTGATGTTTAAATGACCTACTCCCCGGAATGAATTCCGGGGTTTCTTGAATTTGTCATTCGAATTCAAAGTAACGCAGGGTGTGGGATGTCTTGCTCTCCTTGTTTTTGAATGTATCGTTGAACCATTTCCTCATTGAGCCCTAGTGTTGAAGAGAAATATCCAACGCTCCAGATCTTACCATCGATATACATATTTCGTATGAATTTAAATCGTTTTTTCAGTGCAATACTTAGGTTTGTTTTAATGGTTTTAACCACTTTAGAAACAAGAAGGTTAGGTGGAATCTCTATTTGTAGATGAACATGATCATCATCTACATTCACTGCATGAATGTAGAGCGTTGGATATTTCTTTGTCGTAGAGTAAAGGGTCTTTACGAAGAAATCTTTTACGTAAGGCTTAAGAAACTTTCTACGATATTTGGTTCCCCAAACAATGTGGTACTGATGTTGGTAAGTGCTGTGATTTAAACTTTGAATTCTCATGCTGTAATCGTAGATCAACGCGTTGATCTACGAAAGCGGGACAATTCATCCCCGGAATGAATTCCGGGGTTTCCTTGAACAAGAAAAAAGAGCCACCCTATAAATAGGGTGGACTCTTGGTTGACCTTCTTACCTTCCTAAACCAGGAAAGCTTAATTATCTGCCGATCGAGCTCGACGCTCCGCCCTTTGCAAGGTTTTCTGGATGATGTTATCGACCTCATCCGCTACACCAATTACATCGACTTCAATTTCTTCAATGTCTTTGAATAGCTCAAGGACATCATCTGAAGCTGATTTCAGCTTTTCATTAGCTTTAACCTCTCCAAACGGATTTGCTGAATCGAGCGGATTACCAGCTTCAATGGTAGACGACTTTGGAATTGGCAATTCCTGAGCACCTTGTTGACTAAAGGAAGCTTGGACAGCCACCTCTTTCATCCATGGATGGTTGATCTGCGAAGCGTTGTCACTTGCAATATCTACCACCTCCTGTAATCGAAACAGCTCTCGAGCCAAGGCCTGAGGTGATTTTTCAGCAAAATACTGAATCATCACTCGTTCTTTTGGACCGTACCGCTCGACTACTTGAATCGTCCAGCGGGAGCTTTGATCGCAATGTTTCAGGAAATTTCGAAGATGACTCGAATCCCCTTCCACAATATTTCGACCGGATTGCACCCGATACACTAGCGAGCGATCGCTGTGGAATCTTAGCGCTGGCTCTCGAACGAAGTAGCTGGCCACGTACTTGTCTTCTGTGGTCAGACAAGACTTGAACAACGTATCCACCGTTTTGAATTCTTCAATGCTGCTAATGAGCATCTCGATTTTTTCACCGTTTGGACCTGCCCAAAATGTATGGGCTGGTTGGTAAAAACTGAATTCTTCAGGTTGACTTCCGTTTACAAGAACGGTGGGTGAATCGGGCACAAGTCCTTTTCGAACCGCTGCCCAGTCACTGGCATCCTGCGAATAAGTGTTTTTCAACCTTGACCTGAGTTCGTCCTGAGCGAATGAACCTTGCGTCAAAAATGAAAAAACCAACAAAGTAAACAATAAACGTCGCATGATATTTTACCTCCATGCAGAGTAGTGAATTCCCTCCTTTCAGTAATCGTACTGAGATTTGGAATTCGTTTTTTAAAGATCTTTAGCAATTTATATAATAATTTACTTTTTGTCAATATTATTATTTAATATAATTTTAGAATAGTTGCATAATGCAATCTTATTTGTATAATTACAATCATGTTAATT
>CAYSVN010000033.1:0-12463 GCA_964434585.1 uncultured Candidatus Peribacteria bacterium
TATAATGTACTTCTAAAACTTTTAAAGAAACATCCTCTTAAGTCATCTTGAACCTTATCTTTTTTGGATTTCTCCACTAGCTACATCCCAAATATGTACACTGCTTTCTACATGCTTTGGAATATGAGTGGCGGTAATAAATAGCTGGTTACTTTTAACGGCTTGCAGTACAGATTTTTGATGGTGGTCATCGAGCTCTGAAAATACATCATCAAATAAAATCACTGGTTTTTCGTTCCGCATAAGCTCTAAGTGTGAAACTTGTAGCAATGTAAGCGCTAATACTAATGTGCGTAACTGCCCCCTACTGGCACGGCTACTATACGCAATGCCATGTACTAATACTTCAAAATCATGACGATGTGGACCAACAGTTGTTGTTTGCAGAATGATATCTTTCTGCTGCCAGTGTTCGTAAAGTTTTATGTACTCTGCCCTACAGGCTTCGTAGTTGGTTGCAGTCCCCTTGCGCTTATACTCCATGTCTATTCCCTCCCCTGCTTCGCCTAATGCTTTTAACTCACTTGGTAACATGGATTTTAACACCTCTAAAAGCTCTAGACGTTTTAATGTTACATAGGCGGCTGGCTCTGCTAGTTGTATGTTCCAAATTTCTATTGCACTAATTGGCGCCTCATTTTTAGCAACTGCCTTTAAGGTGGCATTCCGCTGCTTTAACAAGCGCTGGTATTGTACAAGTTGCCCTAAAAATTCTGGAGATATTTGGCAAAGTAGCTGGTCTAGCCATGCCCTACGTTTAGCTGGCGGGCCACAACAAAGCTCTGTGTCTTGTGGTAAAAAGGTAACAATAGGCAGCAGTCCTACAAATTGTGATAGTGGCGTTTTTACGTCTTGCTTGTAAAATGCACGCTTTTTCCTTGGCTCTAATTGTGAAGCCACTTCTAGGGCTTGCTTCTGATTACTACCAGATTGCACTGTTCCTGTTACTCGATAAAACGTTTCATCGTTCAACATTAAATCCCTATCGTCTAACCCTGTGAATGATTTACTTAAACTAAGCATGGCAATAGCTTCTAGAATATTTGTTTTGCCAGCACCATTTTGCCCTACAAAAATATGGGAGCCCTTATTAAATTGTAGCTCAAGATTTTTATAATTACGGAATTGCTCGAGTTTTAATGAGGTAAGGTGCATGGGAGAATGATACTTGATGTACTGTAAGAGAACAATTAGTGAATAGTGGTTAGTAAGTAGTGAGTAGTGCAGATTGTTCAATTGATTCTAACCATCTACACTACCCACAAACCACTACTTACAACTTACTAATTGTCCCCTTTAAAAAAAAGAGAAGTTCTCTATACTGTACTCCATGCCAATGCCGTATCGTCAAACTGTGGCCGCCCTTATTACCAGGAAAAAAGAGGGCTCAGAACATGAAATTGAGATTCTTCTTGCCCACAAACCTCGCAAAAACCATGCTTGGGGACTACCGCAGGGTGGAACTGAGCCTGGTGAAAGTTATAGCCAAACTGCTGTACGCGAAGTGCGAGAGGAATTAAATATCGAAATTGTTATTGATAAAGTAACCGATATCTCTGACCGCTATAAATGGCCGTGGTTCTTTATTCAAAAAATGATTCCTGTTTATGGTAAACGTTTTAGAGGTCAGCAGCGTCGCTACGTTATTGCACACATGAAGCCTAACCAAACCATTAAGCCTGACCAAGACGAGATTGATAGATTTAAATGGGTTACTGCCAGCGAACTTGATAACTTAATTGAGAGCCCAATTTACTTGGAGAATATTAAAAAAGTATTAGCAGAGGTATGAAAGTAGGAGTATAATATTTTAACTTATGAAAAAACGAATACTTGTTACCGGTGGAGCTGGCTTTATTGGTTCTAATTTTTGCAATATTAATAAAGAAAAGTTTGACGTTGTTGCACTTGATAATTTTTTTCTTGGCGATAGAAAAAATTTAGATGATGATATTGTTTTTTTTGAAGGAGATGCCAATAAACGTGAAGATCTTGAGCAGTGTGGTGCTGAATTTGATGCCGTTGTTCATTTTGCTGGAACTTCTTCTGGCCCAATGTTTACCGACGAAGGCCTAGCAGAAGGTTATCGAAACTCACTAGAGAGTTTTTGTAATAGTATGACGTTTGCACACAAAGTGGGTGCAACAAAATTTTTATATGCATCAACTTCTTCTATTTATGGCAACAACCCAATGCCTTTAACAGAAGACCAACAAGTTACACCGCCAAACCATTACGCTGTCACAAAGTTTTGCTATGAACACTGTGCTCGTATTTTTACAGAAATGCACCCAGGGTTCGAAACTGTTGGCTTTAGATTTATGTCTGTCTATGGCCCAAACGAGGAAGCCAAGGGAATGTATGCCAACGTGGTAACGCAATTTATTTGGGATTTTGCTCGTGGCAAATCTCCTTTAATTTTTGGTGATGGAACACAATACCGGGACTTTACGAATGTTGCAGATGTTGTACAGGGAATTACAAAAGCTATAGAAGCTGAGCCTGGCGTATTAAAACATTCTGTTTTTAACATTGGTACTGGTGAATTTGCTAGTCTTAACGAAATTATAGAACTTATTAAAAAGCATTTAGGAACCGATATGGATGCTACCTATATAGAAAACCCTGTTAAGGAATCTTACATACAAGGTCAGCAGGCTGATATTTCTCATATCTCTTCCATGCTTGGCTACAACCCTACCATCACACTTGATGAAGGTGTAAAATTTCTATGCGAACAAGTAGACACTGCCCGTATTCGTGAAACTAGTTCTGATAAACTACGTCTAAAACTTAACCTTTAACCTTTTATAATTATGCCTTTCGAAATTACTGCTAATGGTATTCGTACAACTTACCTGTACCTTGTTAGCTTAGCCTGTATTGGCCTTACCATTGTAGGATCAATTATGCTGGTTTACATTGTTGTATCTAAGGGTATCTTTGGACTTGATAACCTTAATGGCTGGTACCAAGACCCAGAAGGCGAATGTAGTTACATGCTAGATGAACCATTTTACCCACCATACGTAGAGCCTGGCCAACCTGCTCCAGAGCCACCAACAAAAGTAGAGCAACAAGAACGTTATGACCGCTGTGTCACACGTGCTACTAAACGTATTGCACAACAAAATAAAAGTGAGCTTGCCTTACAAACTAGTATTGCTGTTAGCTTGCTAATTGTTGCGTTGCCATTATTTTTTGTACACTGGAACATGATTGAGCGCAAAAAAAAGAAACCTACTACTGCTAAAAAATAATTTTCTCTACCTTATTATGCCTTTGCAAGTTACCACCTCTGGTGTTCGCACTACCTACCTTTACCTAGTAAGTTTTATTGCCATTATTGTGGTGCTTATTGGTACTATTATGTTAGTTAATTTATTTATTACTAAGGTGGTATTTGGTCTCGATAGTCTTAATAGTTGGTACGAAGACCCAGAAGAGCAATGTATGCACTTTTTAGAAGAAGGCTACTACGACCATGGCACGCCTTACCCTATTAAAGAGCCTTATCCTCCATTCCCAGTTGGGCCAGGGGTTCAAGAAATTGCATTGCCGGTGGCTCCACCTATTATTGAAGAATTAAATGAAATTGAAGTAGAACTCAGTAAAGATTTAGCTCTTGATCCTCTACCGCCAGAGGCATCTGACATTGTAGATCCTACAGCTATTATGCTAGCACCACCGATGCCGCCTATGCCAACTGACACTAGTAATCAAGAGCGTTACGACCGCTGTGTTAAACAAGTAACTACGCGCATTGACCACCAGAACAGAATGCAAATGGCCAGCCGGGCCAGCACTGGTTTAAGCATGCTAATTGTTGCACTTCCACTGTTCCTTATCCATTGGGGCATGATTAACCGTCGGAAGGAAAAGGTGATGAAAAAATAAATATTCATAAAACAAACCCTGTCATTTTTAGCTGATGAGGTCTTTGTTATGTAAGTTTATATTCTCGTTAGCGTTACTAGCTTAAGCATGATATAATAATATGATGTATAAATTTAACAATACACATATTTTAGGCAAAGAGTCTCGGTTTTGTTTTAGGGAAGCCAGGCTACCAGATGAGGATATTTTAGAGAGTGCTGAGCATAGTAATGGTCGCATGGATAAAGAAAAAACGCCCATGGATACATTGCGTGTGCGCTCTGAAAATTTACGTAACACACTATCGGTCGTGGCTCAAAAAAAACTTTCTTTATGGCAAAATGTTAAAGCTATCACTGCAGGGCAGATATTTGAAAGCCAAACGCTTGCTGGGCAGAAACGAAATGCTTTAGAAACACATATTAATAGCGAGGTACAGACACGATTATTAAAAATTGATGCTGACCTTAAGGATGATATTAGCAATGTTATGAATGAGGCTGAATTAAAAGTTATTCAAGCCCAAATTAGAAATGCGGTCATTCAAGAAGTTCGTAGCTTTATTACAGCAGACCGTGAGCGGCTTAATGGCATTAAAAGAGAGTTTCAAGATTGGAAAACGCTTATGAAAGATGGCAAGGCAGTAAAAGTGGCTGACTTAAAATCTGCAGGTAGTGTAGAAGAATTACAAGCATTTAATGGCCTCGACCAACAGCTACAAGATATTATAAAACGCAATAAGCCTCAAGCTAACCAACGTATAAATGAACTTGAATGGGGTAATAAGGCAGAAAATATGCTGCGTACACAGCTGATAGAAATGGGTATTGTCGACTCTTCTAAATTAACTGAGTTACTTGAAAATAACATTAATGGTGATGACACCCTGATTAATACTATCGAAAGTAAGCTGTATTCTCGACCTGCTATTTCCAACCTTTTGGTCGATACCCTTAAGCAAATGCGTACAGATAAAGTAAGAGGGCATCGCGTTTTGCGAAAGCTTACTGAAGTTTTACCATTACCATCTGACGTATCTGGCACCCTTGCTTACCTTCAAGTAAAAGGATATCCCGGACAGCCAGTGACTACAACCATTAATGGTAAAACTATTAATGCTATTATTAGAGTTAAGTATAATAAAAATGGAGAGCAATATTGTATTCTACAAGATAATAAAAAGGGCTTTATTGTTGTTAATACAACTTCGGGCGTTATTACCTATCGTCAAAGTGCAACAAAAGCTGTTCAACATAAACTTGATGGCACTTCTACTTCTCTTTCCCTGTCTGCATAATGGCATTTTCTGTTTTTGATCAACTTCGTAACAATACTCAATATGCATTAGACCCTGAAGCCGCAAATGTGCTTTTAGATGAGATTGAGGCAGTAGGAGAAATACCAGCATCGGGAACATTGCGCCAGCGTTTTGAACAATTTTTACAAGAAGCGGAATTAGGCATAGATCAAGCATTAAATCATGATGCTGTTAACATGGAGCTAGACGAATTACCTACAATAGATAATGAGGTTGTTAGTGCTGTTGCAACCGCGGAACAAGATTTGGATGCCCTTGAATTATTAGTTCGCTCCGAAATAGATACCGCTGAACGTAATGGTCACCAGGCACTCGAACAAGGATCAAGAGAAAATGATGAACAACTGGCTGATGACATTCGTAGCCAACTTTCAGTGTAAATAAGCTTCACAAATAGGGTGTACGAGTGTACAATGTCTGCATATGGCTATTACCCGAACAACCGATGCAGTAAAAGAACGTAAGCACACTGCTGTTGAACCAAGTCAAACCCGTAAGGATGGTGACGCTTTTGAGCAAACTCTTCGCCCAAAGAATATTGCTGACTATGTAGGTCAGCAGGCTATTAAACAACACTTAATGGTGTATATTCAGGCCGCATTGCAGCGTAAGGAGCCGCTTGGGCATACGTTGCTGCATGGACCACCTGGACTTGGCAAAACCACGCTCGCGAGCATTATAGCAACCGAAATGAATAGCAATATAAGGGTTACCAGTGGTCCAGCGATTGAAAAACCTGGTGACTTAGCTAGCTTGCTAACAAATTTAGAAGCAGGTGACGTACTGTTTATTGATGAAATTCACCGCATGCGACCAGTAATAGAAGAGGTGCTTTACAGTGCCATGGAAGACTACGCTCTAGACCTTGTTATTGGTAAGGGGCCAACTGCCCGCAGTATGCGCCTAGAACTAAAGCCGTTTACTTTAATTGGTGCTACTACAAAAATTGGTACTATGAGCAGTCCCCTACGCGACCGTTTTGTACATACCTTTAAATTAGAATTTTATAACGTAGATGAAATGCAGCGCATTATTACCCGAACTGCAGATTTACTAGAAACAGCGATTGATGATGATGCCAGTGCACTCCTTGCCCACTGCAGCCGTAGTACTCCACGCATTGCAAACCGTTTAGTGCGTAGTATTCGTGATTTTGCCCAGGTGCAACAGGAAGATGTTATAACGTTTGAACGTACGGAGTCTACATTAACATCGCTTGGTATTGATAGCCGTGGCCTTGATAACGTTGACCGTAAGATTTTAGAAGTAATTGTAAACAACTATGCCGGTGGACCAGTTGGCCTTAGTACGTTAGCCGCTGCCACTGCAGAGGAAGAGGAAACTCTGGAAAGCGTGTATGAACCTTACTTAATGCAGCAAGGATACTTACAGCGCACACCAAAAGGTCGTATGATTACCGATAAAGGCAAAGAGATTATTTCATAACATTATACAGAATCCTACTATTGTTAAAGTTATTAACAGCGAGTATAGTTATAAGTAATAATTTTTTCCATTTTTTACTTATGATTATTTCTGGATTAGATCAGTTACCTAAAAGTGTGCGCGATGGTGCAGCAACTATTATTAAAAATCAAAACCCTACACCAATGTCACCAACTGGTACTGATACTGATGGCAACATTACTCTTTGCGCTGCAGCTGCTGTTGCATATGCAGACATAGAACAAACAGAAGGGTTAGATGCTGCCCGCCAATATGCTGAAGAGCTTGCAGCCACTGGTAACAGAGACTTAGTAAGAGATCGATTTGCTCGTATGCTTAATGAGCAAATAACATGTGATGAGATTTTTCAACGTAATGATGCAGCCCCAGAAGGCAGTCGATCTGAAATAATTAGCCAACTATTAACCCCTAGAGAATTAGCTGATACTGTTTTTCAAGCTAACGACGCTACTGATGAGCATGACCGTACAGCGGTGATTGCAGAAATGCTTAATCAACAAACTACATAATTAAACGACCCGTCTCCGCTTAATGACTGCTATTTAACACAATGGTTTTATGCTATTTATTAAACCTGATAGCTACGCCGAGGTCTTTGTGAATCCAAATACTTGCATCAAAGACCTCGGCGTAGGCGTATCGCCAGCCCCACATCATAAAAAAATAATACCATGACGCACAAAGGGTGCACGCCGGAGACGGGTCGTTTTATCTAATATTTTTGATTACTCAAGAATTAGATGTTAATATTTGTATATGAATGATTTTGAAAAAGTACAAGCAACTTATCCTGTAATGAATGATATTACAAACTTAAGTGCTCAGTATAACATTGAGGGTATTCGTATTTTCACCTCACGACCTTCTACACCCACTCTCACAGAAGAAGTAGCACCAGCTATTCATGGTGCATTATTAGAAACTGTTTCGCTGATAAGTGAACTTAATAATCAGACATCTTAAATTACTTATTCTAAACTATCTCGTTTTAACTTATTAAATTAAAAAACCGACACTGTCCACAGGTCGGTTTCTTTATATGTTATTTTTAATTACTACACAACTACTTCGATTCCTGGCCCCATACTTGGAGCAACGTAGATAGAAGTAATGTACGTTGACTTAATACCGCTTGGTTTTGCTTCGTTAATAGAATCTAAAATAGACTGTAAATTTTCACCAAGTTTAGCAGCACCGAATGACATTTTACCAAACACGGTGTGGATAATTGCTTGCTTATCCATTTTAAGATCTAAACGACCCTTCGTAAGTTCACCAATTGTCTTAACAACATCTGGAGTAACTGTACCTGCTTTAGGGTTAGGCATTAATCCTTTTTGACCAAGTGTTTTAGCAATCTTACCAAGGTTTTTCATAATCGCTGGAACAGCTACTGCAACATCAAAATCAATGTTACCAGCTTCAATACTAGCAATTAAGTCATCGTTACCAGCAAGAACTGCACCGGCTTTTTTAGCATCTGCAATAAGGTCATCGGTTACAAATGCGGCAATGCGCATTGTTTTACCGGTACCATGTGGTGGTGAAACGGTTGTACGCACTAATTGATCTGCCTGACGAGGGTCAGCGTTAATACGAATGTGTACTTCGGCAGTACCATCAAAACTAGAAGTGCTTAATTCTGGCAAAAGCGTCATTGCTTCTTCTAGAGTATAGGGACGTTCTTCTATTTTTGCAGCAGCTGCTGCGTATTTTTTACCTTTTTTGCGGGCTAGCGCACTTTTTGTAGCCATAATAATAAGGGGGAACGTGGTCGTAACGTCAGCCTAGACTGACTGCCACATTAATAAATAGTCGATTATTTTTCAAGCTCTGCTGGCATACCTTCTACTACAACACCCATGTTAAGTGCCGTACCTGCTAAAATTTTAGCAGCCATGTTCACATCATTGGTATTAAGGTCTGGTAGTTTAATTTCAGCAATTTTAAGCATTTCTGACCATTGTAATGTGGCCACTTTCTTTTTATTTGGCTCACCACTACCTTTTTTAAGCTTTGCAGCTTCCATAATAAGGCTAGCTGCAGGTGGCTTTTTACATACAAAATCAAAGCTACGATCATCGTACACAGAAATAACCACCGGAATGTTCTGACCTTGCTGGTCTTTTGTTCGGTCGTTAAATTGGGTACAGAATGCGTTAATATCCACACCTGCTTGACCAAGAGCTGGTCCTAGCGGAGGAGCTGGATTTGCTTGACCACCACGGGCCATTGCTTTTACTACTTTTACGATTTGTTTAGCCATAGGCCAGAATTTTAGGGGTTACAGACGGTGAATGCAAGAGAAAATCTAAACGTTGCAAAGGTTAAAGATGTTGGAGAAGTGGCAAAGGTTTTTGTTTTTTATACTTATCATCAAAACCCCCTTCTAAAACCTCTTATACACCTGCAACTTTTGCAACGTTTAGAGTGAGAGCTCTTCAATAACTCCTTTTATATCTAGTTCAAATTCATCTTCTATATGAATCTCATAAAAACGCTGACGTACGCGCATTAATATAATTGTTCCTTCGGCTATTTTTGGATCTTTAAACTGTAATTTGTTAATAGTCGGCTGACCTGGTTCGCGAGTTGTTATATCTTGTAAACCTGTTACTTCATTCGAAAACGAGGTAAATAAAGATTCTTTCATAGCTGCGTATCCATCGTTTACCGCAAGTCCCTCATACCAAGCAATAGAACCAGCAGGTGTGTCGCCATCAAAAATATTAAACTGCTCTATTGTCTCACCATTTGTTACCACTTGTTGTAGTAGTGTTGTCTGGCTATGTTTAACTGCTTTAAGTTTAGCATCTGTTAAAATGTCTATTGGGTTTTTTGCAGACTGTTTTACAACACCTGGTGTATCTATTGGTACAATATTTACTGGTGTCGGAGGCCAACCTTCTACGTACATAGCATCAGCCACAGCTAGTCCGCCAAGTAGTAGAACAAACAACAGAGAAACAAATGTTTTCATAAATGATAACTAAGCTTTTTTAGCAGTTTTTTTCTTTTTAATAAGCTCTTTCTCTGCATCATCTAATTTTTTAGCAGCTTCTTTTACCTCTGCCTTTACAGCTTCAGTTTCTTCTTTTACTTCTTCTTCTCCTTCGGCAGTAATAACACTCATAGAAGCAACCGCATCTTTCGCTTTAAGCTTCATTACTATTACTCCTTGGGTGGCACGGCCACGACTTGGAATATCAGTAAGTTCCATACGGATCGTCTGACCTTGCTTAGAAATACAAATTAAATCACCATCGGTGCCATCCTGTAATACAAATCCTCCAACAATATCACCAGTTTTGGCAGTAAGTTGAGCTGCTTTTACACCACTACCACCACGACCTTGGGCGCGGTATTGGTCTACAGCCGTCATTTTACCAAGCCCATTTTCCATTACAACTAGCAAGCTTGATACTTTAGGGTCTTCAATAAGGGCGGCGCGCACAACGACATCGTCTTTAGCAAGGCGAATACCACGGACACCAGCAGCGCTACGACCCATTGGGCGGACATCATCTTCTGAGAAGCGAATAGCTTTTCCTTTTTTGGTTAATAGGAAAATTTCATCTTCTCCGCTGGTAGCAAGTACCCAACGTAGTTCGTCGTCCCCTTTCATTTTTTGTGCAATTAATCCACTCTTACGAATATTGCTAAATTGCTCAATTTCTACACGTTTAATTTGTCCGTGTTTGGTTGCAAAGAATAAGTGTGTTTTATCTTCTACCTTAGATTTTAAGATTGCAGTTACGTGCTCATTTGGTTGCAATTGTAGCAAGTTAACAATTGCTTGCCCTTTTGCAATACGGCTTCCTTGTGGTAACTCGTATGCTGGAATTTGGAATACACGACCGGTATTAGTAAAGAATAGTAAGTCATCGTGGTTCATAACGTGAAGCATGCTTTGAATAACATCATCATCTTTTGTTGTCATGCCTTTTACTCCTTTACCACCACGGTTTTGTGCGCGGAATTGGTTAGGGCTAAGGCGCTTAACGTAACCAGTTTCGGTTAACGTTACAATCATTGGTACATTAGGAATGGTGTCTTTAGCATTAAACTTACCAATAGCATGAGAAACAATTTGCGTACGACGCTCATCACCAAAGCGATCTTTCATTTCTGCAAGCTCGTCTTTCATAATACTATCGATACGCTTCGGGTCAGCTAAAATAGCGTTACACTCTGCAATAAATGCTAGTTTTTCTGCTAGTTCTTCTTCGATTTTCTTACGTTCTAGACCAGCAAGTGTCTGCAGTCGCATGTGGAGAATGGCCACTGCTTGAATTTCTGATAGTTTAAACTTTTTAATTAAACCTTCTTTCGCAATTTCTTTTGTTTTAGAAGCACGAATAAGTGCAATTACTTCATCAATGTTATCAAGCGCGATTTTAAGTCCTTCTAAAATGTGTGCTCGCTCTAATGCTCTATCGCGTTCGTAGGTTACACGACGGGTAATAACTTCACGACGGTGTGTTAAGAAAATATCCATCATCTCCTTTAAGTTGAGGAGTTTTGGCTGTAGGCCGTCTGTTAAAGCAATGGTGTTGTACCCAAAACTACTTTGTAATTCGGTATGCTTGTAAAGTTGGTTTAAGATTTTTTGTGGGTAAGCATCTTTTTTCATTTCGATGATAATGCGAATACCATCACGGTTAGATTCATCACGAATATCAGAAATACCTTGAATGGTTTTATCGGTTACTAATGATGCCATTTTCATAATCAAATTCATTTTATTAACCTGGTATGGTAGCTCCCACACGCGGATACGGTACTTACCGTTTTTCATTTCTTCAATTTCACACTTACTACGTACTTTTACAGACCCACGACCAGTGTGGTATGCCTGTGTTAACACCGCTTGGTCGTACACAATTCCTCCTGTTGGGAAATCTGGACCTTTTACGTGCTGTAGTAAGTCATCAATCGTAGCATCTGGATTATCAGCCAGGTGCATAACAGCATCAACAATTTCGTTAAGATTATGCGGCGGAATGTTTGTTGCCATACCTACTGCAATACCAACGGTACCGTTTAAAAGAAGATTTGGTAGTTTTGATGGCAGTACAGTTGGCTCTTTACGCGTTGCATCGTAGTTCCAGTCATAATTAACGGTATCTTTATCTAGATCTTTTAATAGTTCGTCGGTCATTTTGCTCATTTTGGCTTCCGTATAACGCATGGCAGCTGGACTATCACCATCAATCGAACCAAAGTTACCTTGCCCGACTGCAAGGGGGTAGCGTAGTGAGAAATCCTGCGCTAAACGTGCAAGTGATGGATACACAATACTTTCACCATGTGGGTGGTAGTTACCAGAAACGTCACCACAAATCTTAGCACATTTACGCATTTTAGTACGAAGGTTAAGGTCGTTAAGTGTTACCAAGATACGGCGTTGTACCGGCTTTAAACCATCACGAGCATCGGGTAGAGCACGACTTTTAATAACGCTCATAGCGTATGCTAAGTAGCTTTCTTCCATTTCTGTTACAATTGGCCTTGCCTCTATGTGTCCAATGTTTGAAACAGATTGTGGTCCACCAGCTTCTGGTAAGTCTTCTTCAGTTGTGTCGTCGTTTGGCATGTACTTCGGGTTTTGTTAAGTAAGTAAGATAGCGGTAGTATAGCGATGTTTGTCGCAGAAAAAAAGGGGTTAGCGTGCTTTTTTAGAGGAAGAGGCTTTGATTTATCTATGTTCATTTTTGCTAGCGAGCTAACTATATTATTATGAATGTTTTTCTCTCTACTTTTTTGTAACCAAAAAAGTAACAAAAAAGTTTCGCGCTAGAC
>CAYSVN010000034.1:0-8988 GCA_964434585.1 uncultured Candidatus Peribacteria bacterium
TGATGGTGCTTTAGAAAAATTAGAAACAATGCTATCTGGCCAAAACATGCCAGTAAATCATTTCCTAAAAAAAGGGCAGGTACTTTTTGCTAATAACCATGAACTCCTCCATGACAGAACTTCATTTGTAGACACTGGCAGACATTTATTACGTGTAAGAATGGCTGAGAGAATGCGTGTTTAATTTTAAAATGTTGATGGACAAAATATAATTTATATGCTTTAATTTAAATATATGAGAATAATAAAAGAATTCCGTTTTGAGGCCTCACATCAATTACCTCCTGAAAAAGAGGATATTTATGGTGTATGTAGTAGGTTACATGGTCATTCGTACAGAATAAGAGTTGCTGTCCAAGGTAAAATGAATGAAGATTCTTGGATTATGAATTTAAGAGAGCTTTCTAATATTGTAAAAGCAGAAATTATAGATATATGCGATCATCAATTTTTAAATGAAATTTACCCTGAGGATATCACCACTGCTGAGAACTTAGGTCTTATTTGGGCAAGAAAGGTTCAAGCAGTATTAGTGAATAAACACCCAGGTATAAACTTACACACACTAGAGGTCTGGGAAACGGCAAAATGTGGTGCAATTATTGAGCTTTCGGATATTCAATCCGAAGAATAGATTTTGTTTAGTTAATAAAACTTTTATTCACCTTAAAATAGTTCTGTACTTCATGTATGGTGGTGTACCATTTTAAGAAATACTACCTACGACCACATTAACAATCGCTGATGCTAAGCCCATAATAATAATTCCAGCAATAGTGTAGGTAATAATTTTGCGAGCTGTTGTTTGAGACTGCTCGCTACCAAGGCCAAGCATTAAATAAAATCCAGCAATAACAATTGTTGTGGTGGCAAGTAAGGCTACATAACTTAGTACGGTCGTTAATATTGCTGTAATAGCTTCTCTTATTGGCTCTGTATCGCCAAAATTTTCACCCACTAATGCGCCAGCAAAGTTAACAATAGCACCAGCAAGGCCAATAATAACTATGCCAACAGTTGTATAAAGAACAATATTACGAGCGGTCTTTCTAGATTCATCGCTACCCAAACCAAGAATAAGGTAGAACCCTGCAACAACGATAGCTGTTACTGCCAGCAAGCCAACATAACCCAAGGCAATACTCAATATATGCTCAATAACGCTATACAATAAACCTCCATCGCCCGACCCATTTACAATGCTTAAAGAGAAATTCACAATTGCGTTAGCAAGACCTATAAGCACAATGCCAGAAACTGTGTATAGTACAATTTTTTTTGCTTTTATTCTAGAATCATCACTACCAAGCCCAAGGATTAAATAGAATCCTGCAATTGTAATAGTAAACACTCCTGCAATTGCTACAAAACTAATAATAGTACTTAAAATATTGCCTAGTATTTCATCTGGGGTGCTTAAAATAATACCTGCAGCTTCTGCGGCAACTTTTATACCCTCCCATATACCACCACCTTGATAGCTAGGACCTTGCGCATGGGCAGTGCCGATAATAATGTTGATAATGTTCATGTTTATATAATATCTATTAAAGCTATCTGGTAAGACTGATGGATTTTAAAATGTCTTCGATATCCCAAAGCTCAACGCCATAATTTCTTGCTTCCTGATACTCATACTTATTAGCTTTTATGGAAACAAAGAATAAGCCTTTCTCTAATTCGTATTTTTTTAATGATCCTCCTAATTCACGAATGGGATGGATTAGGCCATGATTTTTTGTCCAACGCTTACATTGACCTAATAAGTTTTGACCGTTTCGTTTCATTTTTAAGTCTATACCATCATCTCCTCCCTTTGGTCCTTTTTTTGTAATTTCAACTTCTTTAAAATCAAGTCCTCTTAACAAATCTTTACAGAGACATTCAAAATCACCCCACTTCATATTTTGAATTTCTTCAAACGAATTTATGTTTTTATAATTTACTTTTGTTTTCATATTATATATTATAACATATTATTATATTTTTGTATAGTACTATAAAGTACTGTATACTATTAAGTATTACATTATCATTTAATAACTTATGAGAATACTTCTAAAACTTTCTGGCGCAGTGCTAAGTGGCACTGATGACTTTGGTGTTAATAAAAAGCGTATAGACGAAGTCTGCCAAGAAATTAAAACCCTACAAGCCAAAGGGCACCAAATTGCGATTGTGGTTGGTGGTGGAAATATTTGGCGTGGCCGCGATACTGAAGCTAGTGGCATTAACCATAACGATAGACACGTACTAGGCATGATGGCTACCGTATTTAATGGCGTAGCGCTACGGAGCGTATTGCAAGCAATAGAGCTAGAAACAAGTATTTACAGCGCGATTGATGCACCAGGCGAATTAGTGATGTCTTGGCATCGTGAATCTGCATTAGAGGATTTAGACGCAGGCACTATTGTTGTTTGTGTTGGTGGTACTGGCAATCCTTATTTTACAACCGATAGCGGTGCGGCTCTGCGTAGCATTCAATTAGAATGCGATGTTATTTTAAAGGCAACCAATGTTGATGGCGTATACGACAAAGACCCTAATAAACATGATGATGCTACACTTTATAAAGAACTTAGTTTTGATGAAGTTATTAGCCAGAATTTAAACGTTATGGACCAAACTGCTTTTGCTCTTTGTAAGGATAACAATATGAATATTCGTGTTTTTAACATCGATACTCCTGGTAATTTAGCATCTGCCCTTGATAGTAGTGACCTTGGTACGCTAATCTCTTAATATGATTGATTCCCGTATCCAACATTTTATAGATGAAGCGCAGAAGATTATTGATTATCTTCATAGTGAATTTGGTAAATTACAAACAGGCCGTGCAAACGCAGGCTTGGTAGAACATGTAATGGTAGAAGCCTATGGTCAAAACCAAGAACTAAAAGCAGTAGCTGGTATTACGGTAGAAAGTGCGCATAGTATTATTATTACCCCTTGGGATAAAACTATTTTAAAAGAAGTAGAAGACGCTCTTGCAACAGCGGACCTTGGTATTAATCCTCAAAATGATGGAGTAGCTATCCGCATGACTATGCCAAGTATGACAGAGGAGCGTCGTAAAGAAATTGGTAAAATTGCTCACGAGCTTGGTGAGCATGCTCGTATTTCTATTCGTCAACAGCGTCAAAAAGCTCACGATGCCTTTAAAGAAGAGGCTGATGAAGACGAGCACCGTCGCCTTGATAAAGAACTGCAAGCTCAAGTTGATGATTTTAACAAGCGAGTTGAAACCGACGTAAAGCACAAGCAAGAAGAAATTTTGAAGGTATAGCTTAGGATTTCAGAATATCAGGTTTTCAGATTTTTCATGATCACTTGCAGTATTTTCATTACTTCTAATAATATGCTTTCAATTTCTGAAAAACTTAGATTATCTGCCCAGGGTAATGATTTTGAAATTTGTATCTGGGTATCAATTTCATAACAAGAACCTAAAGGCATGGAGAGGAAACGGTGATAATCTTTTTTAGTACTCAATCTTCTTCCTTCTGCAATATTTGACGGCACAGACACTCCAGCTCTACGTAGTTGAGAAGTTAATCCAAACAATTCATGCTTCGGGTAATTTTCAGTAACCTGATAGATTAACTTTGATAGCAATACTGCCTTTTGCCAAACTATTAATTTATGATGATGATGCATAAAAGAATTTATATTATCTACATGATAGTAATATGTCAAATTTGTTCTGATATTTCTGATATTCTGATATCCTTAATATCTACTGTAAATTAACTCTCAGTTTTATCTCCTAAATCCTAACCACCTAGCATGATTCATGTTCTCGCACATAATATTCGCTCACTTTGGAACGTTGGTTCTTTTTTTAGAACCTGCGATTGCTTTGGGGTTAGTAAATTAATACTAAGTGGCTACACCGGTACGCCACCAAGAAGGGAAATTAGCAAAACTGCCATTGGAGCAGAGGAGTGGATACCCTGGGAATACATAGAAGATGAAATAGCGTTAATTGCTGACTATAAAGCTAAAGGCTTTACGGTAATTGGGCTTGAGTGCGGAGAGCAGGGAACTGAACTTTGGAACTTTAAGCCAGATGGTGATATTTTAGTAATTCTTGGCAGCGAAGTGCTTGGTATGCCACAGCATCATTTAGAACTTTGTGATAACATTCTAGAAATACCACAACAGGGCAAAAAAGAATCCCTTAACGTTTCGGTTGCAACGGGTGTACTGTTAAGTCATTTGTCCCGATTCCTCTAAGATTTCTAACACTGTAGCTAGATTTGGAGTTAATATAGTTTTAGTCCCGTGCATTGCCCTTAATTCATCTAAAGAAAAATAACCAAAACGCCCACATTTATGCGGCTCCATATTAACTGGTTCACCATGTATTTTAACGTAAAATGTATGAACAATTCTTTCTTTTGTACTATGTGTTGACGTAACAATAGGACCAAGATAATCGCCAACTTCAATATCTACACCAAATTCTTCCTTAAATTCTCTCATCAGTGCTTCTTGCTGGTTTTTATCTACTTCGTCAATTTTTCCACCAGGAGTTTCAATACGCGATGGCAGACTAGGATTATAAGATTTATAATCTGGATGGTGATGCTTATTATTTTCCATCACAAAAACCTTATTGCCTTTAAGGGATATACCGGTGACTAGATCTAGTGATTTACCCATGTTTAATATTATAGAGCTTTCTTGCTAAATATTATATATTAATGTATAATATTATTAACAAACATCAATATGAAATATTTATCACTTTCAATAGGTTTTGGCCTATTAATTGCCATCGCGCTGCACCAACCCTTGCAAGATTTTCTTAGTGGCAACTTATTAGCTGCCAGCCCTGATGCCGCCAGAGCAGAGCATGTACAACATGTTAAAAAATCTGTCGCTATGCGATTGGCGAATAGACTGCAAAGGCATAATATTGACCACCCTTCTATTGATGTACTTATACAGGCTCAGGAAGTACGTAACGAGCTCTTAACTAAATCTGTAGAGGTAACATTTAGCGGTCAGCATGGTAAAACTTACCAACCATGGAATATATCGCTTACTACGTACCAACAATTTATTAGTATGAATTTTTCTAACACTGCTGCTGATTATTATATTGACTACGAAGCAATTAAGAGCCATCTTGCAGATCATTTTATTCCTGGTTTAACACGGCCAGTTGACAGCATACTAACTTCTGTTGCGACTGATAGCTTTGGTACTCAGCGTGCCGAAACTATTGGGGTTGCTAAAAAAGGGGATAGTGTTGATGAGATTGCCCTTGCTACGTCTATTGTAAATGCTTTAAAAGAAAGTCGGTCAGAAATTAATGTCGATGTCCTAAGAGTGCAAGGTGCTATTGTTAATACTTCTGGTAAACATTTTCCCGCGCTAACACTGCTTGGTAATGGAAAATCTAACTTTGCTCATTCTGACTGGGGAAGAAGACAAAATGTAAGCCTTGCCTTAAATGATAGAGTTCACAACGTTGTAGTGGAACCTGGAGAAGAATTTTCTTTTAACAGCACTTTAAAAGGACCTGTAACAATTGGCAGAGGTTGGCATATGGCAAAAATTATTTATAGAAATGAGCTAAAAGATGCTCCTGGCGGTGGTATTTGCCAGGGCTCAACTACTGTTTATCGTGCTATTTTAGGTGCTGGACTGCCAGTCACTAAACATCAGGCTCATAGTAAATATGTTTATTATTACGAACAGGGAGAATTTGACACCGAAGATTCTGTGTCTGCAGTTGGCTTTGATAGCGCAATTTTTCCACCAGAAAATGTTGATTTAAAATTTTACAATGACACCCCTGGTCCTATTTTAGTACAAGCAGAAACTATTGGTGATGATGCCTATGTAAGTTTTTACGGTGTTGATGACGGCCGAACCGTTGATTTTGAAGGACCATATTTTGATACTAATACACCACCAGATTATTATGATGTTGCACGTGGTAGGGATTACCTACGTACTAATGAAATGGCATGGACAAGAACAGTTACCAGTGCTGATGGAACTGCACACCAAAGCAATTTAATATCTCGTTATGACCGCATTCCTCATTATGTTAAAACAAAGTATGCCGAGCAAGGAAATCTGCATGCTAGCGCAGAGTAATTAACTAAACAATATTTAGTTCATCGGTCAATTGTCATACTAATGTAGGAGAGTAAACTACTGATACTTTATTACTTTACTTTACATTATGACAACAAAAAAGACGAACAACTCATTTTCTAATCCTTGGTTTGCTGCTTGTTTAGGTTTGCTTGGTATTATTATTGGTTACAGCGTAGCTAATATGAATCCAACAACTGTGCAGGTTGCCCAAGCTCCTACACCTGCTGCACCTACTGCTCCAGCTGCACCTACTCCAACACCTGAGCCTCCGGCTCCTAGCGTTGTTGCCGCACCAGATGATAATGATTATTTTAGAGGCGACAGAGACGCTGAAATTACTCTTATTGAATATTCTGACTTTCAATGTCCTTTCTGTACAAGGCACCACCCAACAATGGCTGCACTTGTAGAAAATAATCCTGGTACTGTTAACTGGATCTACCGACACTTGCCACTGCGTAGCATTCACCCTGGCGCACAAAAAGCTGGTGAAGCCGCTGAATGTGCTGGCGATTTAGGTGGAACCGATGCTTTCTGGGCTGCAACTGATGCTATCTTTGAGGATAGCAGTCTTGCTACAAACTTTGCTGGCCTAGCCGATAAAGTCGGTCTTGATTCTGCTGCATTTGTAGACTGTGTTGAAACTGGGAAATTTGCTGATGCTGTAGACGAAGATCTTGCAAGTGCATCTGCAGCTGGCGTACGTGGTACTCCTGGTACTATCATCTATAACAATAAAACAGAAGAGTCTTCGCTGGTATCTGGCGCAAGAGGTGAAGCTGATATTCAAGCAATTATCGATAACCTTCTAAGTAACTAATAGTTATGCGAAGTATTTTTCTTACGCTTTGTTGCGTGCTGTTAACCGGTTGCTTTACAAGGCAGCCGGTTCCAGCAGGTCCTAGCCCCATTGTTGAAACCTCGTTTCAATCTTACAGTGCTACCTTCCAGGGTGTATTGCACCCCTCACCTGATGCTGACTACCAATTAATTACAGACATTGGTAAGATTATCTATCTTACTACTAGTGATGATCTTACAGCATACTTAAAACAAAAAATCGAAATAACAGGTAACGTTACTGGGGAACAAAATAGTATTTTAGAATTTCAGCTTGATAGTGTTGTAAAAATTCAAGATATTTCTGAAGGTAATAGTAGCAGCATGTCTAATGCTATAGAGAAAGATGAGGAGGAAGATCTTAAAGAGGATGTTGATGAAGAATTAACTGAATCATCTTCATCTAGTTCTTTAACTACCTCTAGCTCTAGCGCTTCTCTTGCTGAAGATTTTATTGTAAACCCTCCAAAAAGTAAGGAGGAGGCAATAGCAATGATGTCTGCTGAAAATATTGATAAGAGTCAGTGGACCTTTACGTACTGCACTCATCACTTTGAAGGCTTCTGTGTTCCTATCCACAAAAATTGGTGGTATAAGGCATTTGGAGCTACTAGCGAAAGCCTATTTCACATTGAAATTGCACAACAAGAACTTTTAGAGCTTGGTGATGGTATTATCAATGTTGACCTTGTTCCAGAAGGAGAAGATGAGCGATTTGATGCGCGCTTCCCGCGTGTAAGCTGGGCTAATAATAAGTATGTATTTGTTGTTTCTGGGCCAATTGAACTACAAGAAGCAATAGAGTATGTTGCTAATTCTATTACTGGTAGCTAATGCGAACACTGCTTAGCATTGGGCGTATTTACGCTGGTTGGTTTCTTGGTATTTTTGGTTGTATTGCTGTACTTGGAAATTACATGAATACCCGAGAAACATTCAGTCACCCTTTTGTTATTTCTATGTACCAAAGTACAGCTTCTTGGTCATTCTGGCTTCTATTTGGTACGTTTTTCTACCTTATGCTGATTCCTAAAAAGAAACAATCTAAGGTGCGGCATTCTATTGCAAAAAATACCATAGATAATGTTGTAGCTAGTCCTATTACACCAAAGCCTTTAAAGAGTACTGCTATTAATAACAATGGAGATGTTAGTATCGGCCATGATCCATTAGCGTCATCTTAATTAATCTTTCTCCTCCTACTTTTTTGTAACCAACCCATCGGCAGGCTCAGGGGTAACAAAAAAGTTTCGCGCTAGACGTTCGTTCGTAAGTAACTTATTGCAAGTCATTCACTGTCCTTCTTCGGCGGACGGGCGTTCATTCCCTTGCAAGTTACTAGTACGCCCTCTCGGGAGCGCGAGAGAAATATGCTTAACTATATGGCAAACCATGTTTGAACGAGTAGCTTGTGCTCTGTGAACGGAAAAGTCGATCACTTAATTGCCCGAAACAAAGGCGTCCGACAAATAAACATAGATAAGCTTTATAGACTTTGACGTAAGCAGATAGCACAACACGTGAGGTACTGAGCTTGCCGAAGTATTGTTTGCCATGATTTTTTTGGTTCGTTTTTGTACCAGCCTACCGGCAGGCAGGTCGACAAAAATGAACAAGGATGCTGTTATTATTTCTTCTCTAATACCGCAACAGTTTCTATATGGGCGGTGTGCGGAAACATATCTACCGGCTGAATTGCCTTTAGGTTATAACCTGCCTTTAATAATTGACCAAGATCTCGTGAGAACGTAGCCACATTACAAGAGGTGTAAATAAACTTTTTGGCATCGTGTTTAATAAGTGCCTCTAGTGCTTTGGGGTGCATACCAGCCCGAGGTGGATCTACAGAAATACAGCTAAATTTATACTTTCCACCTGGTTGCAGTTGTTGCTGTAGGATTTTCTCTGCTTTACCTTTGTAAAAGCTAATATTGGCAATTTTATTATGTTTTGCTGACTTTAAAGCGTCTTCAATAGCACTAGGTTCACTTTCTATTCCTACTACTTTCTCGCAATAACGACTTAAAT
>CAYSVN010000034.1:8998-12138 GCA_964434585.1 uncultured Candidatus Peribacteria bacterium
GGCCAATAGTACCCATTCCACAATAAGCATCTAGTACAATATCGCTTGGTTCTAGATCTGCTAAATTTGCAATAGTTTGGTATAATTTTTCACCTCCTGGTGTATTGGTTTGAAAGAATGATGATGGAGAAATTTCGTACTCTAAATCGAACATCCTTTCGGTAATAGTCCCTTTACCAGAAAGTATATGAACTGGTGGATTTTCTGGACGGTCATTTTTAGTCGTATTTTCTATAATTAATAGAGAGACAACTTCTGGACGGTGAGCAAACCTCATAAATTGCTGGAATAGAGGCTCAAGCTCTTTCTTTTTTGCATTCACAACAAACCCTATCATATGCTCACCGGTATTTTGGCCGCGACGAAGTAGTAGTGTTCGCAAAATTCCTTTATGCGTTTTCGGGTTATATACTGGCAATTTTGTTTGCTGCATAAATTCTCTTATGTCTCTTAGTAGCGGTGTAATAGATTCATCGTAAAGGTGGCAAGTATTAATAGGAATAATAGTTTCCCAATTACCAGGCTTATGGAAGCCAATATTTGGGTCCTCATCAAAGTAAATACGTTTACCATTGCGTTCTTCGTGGTGCATGGAACCATAACCAAAGCTCATCTCCATTTTATTACGGTAATGATACACTTGGGGAGAGGGGATAATACTAAGTACTCTGCCAGGCAGTTGTTTGCGAATTTCATCATCAATTGGTGTTAGTCTTTCGACTGTTTCACGAATCATTTCCTCTTTATATTCTAACTGTTTTTGATACGGCAAGTTTTGCATACTACAGCCACCGCAGTTATGAAAGTGTTCACAACGTGCTGGGACTTCGTGGATTGATTTTTTTGTAACCTCTACCGGATTAGCAAGGTAGTAGCTTGGTTTCTTTTTAGAGATCCGAATCTTTACTTCTTGGCCAGGAAGTGTACGTGGTACAAATATCACTATTTCTCCAATGCGCGCAATTCCTGCTCCGCCATAGGCAAGCTTCTCAATGGTTACCGTGTGCTCCGATCCCATCGCGAGCTTTTTATTAGAATCTTCTTTTATAGTTGACATAAATACCAAAATTAATTATAGTAATAAACTTTTATAAGTCCATATGAATAAGCCTGTATGAAAAAACTTCTCTCCATTCTTATCGTTATCGTCGCAATTCTGTGGTTTAATTTTCCACTCAGCGAAAGCTTACCACACTCTCATGGTAGTGCAAGTGTAGATACAAATCGCAGCGCTATTCTTACATACTTAAAAATGCAGCGTGGTGGATTTTTACCGCCAGTTTTAGCAATAACGGGGCACAAGAGTAACCCTAACGAACCAATGCACCCTGCGCTAGCAGAAGCAGATTTATTTGAAGAAGACCGCAGAGTTCTTAATATATTACTACACAGAATGCCAGAATGCTATGCGGGGCTACAATACTTTTACCCACGATACGAGCGACAGCAAAATAAAGGCCTAGCTTCTGCACATGCCATGATTATTGATATGACATGGCCAATAGAAGTTGTAAAAGCCATTATTGTTCATGAGTGTGGCCACATTGTAGATTTAGGTTATTTTGAAGGAACTGCAGATTCTGGAAGAAGTAATTTTCACGATAATGGTGAAATAATGTACAATAATGATCCTAGCGTAGCTTTTTACAACTTGTCTTGGACGGACTGGGAAACGCTAAAGCCCGATGCTGTGTTTGACGATTTTTGTTCACGCTATGGACATGCTACCGATATATTTGAAGACTTTGCCACCTGTTACTCACTTTACAATACGCAGCGTGTAGCTTTTTACGAACGTGCGCTTGAGAATGATATTTTAATGCAAAAGTATGTGTGGTTTGCATCGCATTTTAATAATCCTCCAGTAGCAAATGGCCTGTGGCGTTTTAGTGGCATTGTACCTTGGGATGAAACAAAACTAGCAGTTGAGTGGGAATTCTAACAAAGGCTGCAGAAGTTGAAGGTGTTACAGAAGTTCAAGAAGGGTCGCAATTTACTATGCATATTAAACTAAGAAGCCCTTTACACCCCTGACACTTTTTCAACCTTTGCAACGTTTGATGTAACGCTTTATACTTCACTTATGAAACCTAAAACCCTCCTGGGCATCTGGTGGCTTACAGACATTCTTTTGTTTGTTTTTGCCTATTTACTAGCTTATTTTTTGCGCGTAGGCGTTGTAAACAGTAGCGTGTTTACCATTGATAAATACATACTTGTTACGTTTGTAACTGCTATTATTTGGCTATTTATGGTGATGTTTTTACGTTGTTTTGGGCTTAGTAGAGTGCAGACTTCTTTAAAATCAGTTTTTTACTTAGTGGCAAGCTTTACAATGGCGGTGATGGTGCATGCACTTATGTATTATTTTCTTTATCAAGAAATTTTTAGCAGACTTCTCCTTATTTATGCATTTGTATTTTCTGCGCTATTTGTTACCGTTTGGCATATTGTATTTCAACGCTGGCGGCATTATTTACTATATAAACAAAAAACATACCCCACGCTACTTGTTGGTGTTACTAGGGAATCTAAATATATTGTTAAACAGCTACAACAACATCAATTTCCTTTGCACATTGTAGGAATTGTGGATAGCAGTGGTGTAAAAGATAAAGAAATAGAAGGTGTGCCTGTGCTTGGCAAACTTAATGTCTTTAAAAAATTATTAGATGAACAGGGGATCACGCATGTTATTCAAGCTAGTGATTTGGAACATGTAACCACGATTATGCTGGAATGCCAAAAACGTGAGCTTACCTTTATGTTACTGCCGTCTGTACTAGGCTTGCTTAATGGAACTGGCCGGACAGATTACCTTTTAAAAAACCCAGTTATTTCGGTAGCTCCTTGGCAGAAAGAAATGTGGTGGTTTCGATAATGTAGCCCTTGTTCATTTTTGTCGACCTGCCTGCCGGTAGGCTGGTACAAAAACGAACCAAAAAAATCATGGCAAACAATACTTCGGCAAGCTCAGTACCTCACGTGTTGTGCTATCTGTTCACGTCAAAGTCTATAAAGCTTATCTCTTTTATTTATCGGACGCCTTTGTTTCGGGCAGTTAAGTGATCGACTTCTCCGCTCGCAGAGCATGGTTCGGCTACGCTCACCACTGCACAACACTTCGTTGCATACTTGTC
>CAYSVN010000035.1:0-11612 GCA_964434585.1 uncultured Candidatus Peribacteria bacterium
ATGCTAGCGGAGAAGTTGTTCAACGAATCTTTGTTCGTGTATTTATTGATAAACAGGCAATTATAGAGAAATCATAGCTATTTCTAAATATAAATAACCTAATATTCCATTTTCTACAACATTTATGACCAAACACCACTTACTACTATTCCTAGCCTATGCAGCTCCTTTAAGTATTGTAATGATGGTTGTTGGAGAGGGGGTATTATGGCTTCTTACATTAGCATGCGCAGTGTTGCATATTGTATTTTTAGCAGTGTTAATGATAGATAGAAAAATATCTACTAAAGATGGGCTTCTCTATATTTTATCAATTGGATCTATAGTTATAATACTTACCGCAGGTGTAATATTTATTGTCTTAGAGAGTAGTTTTTAAAATTATTATTAGCGGTAACATTATCTACAACTCAAATCTCTACATCTTCAATTATATTTTTTGAGATGACTTACTTTTAGAAAATAGCTGTAGAATTATCTTTATGAAGCGTCGACACCTCAATTAAACCTCCACAGTGTGCTGTAATTATTTCTGCCAACTCCTTACTGGCGGCGTCTCTTGTGGCATGGTCTCCAGTCAAGTCTTCAATAACTAAAATAGCATTGGTTGTTTCGGGTTTCATTTTAGACTTATTACACTCTCGCCAGTTAAACCTTCTGCGGAGCACCTCTTTGTCATCCTTGTAAATAACCTCACCGTTTTTTGGGTGATCAACCTCGTCTGCATTAAGAATAATAAATGGCTCATCGCCTGAAGCTCTTGTTAAAACAATGTCGCCATCAACCTTATTAAAATCATCACCACCTAACAGGTAGTAAGTACTTTAACGAAACTATATTATAAATATCTACCAATGTATTAATATGTCCTAACGCCTTGCCATTAAGGATCATTCGATAAAGATTATGAACGCTACAACGGTATTTTTTAGCACCAAAACTACGATAAGCTTCATGCCAAGCTTTTAAAATAGGTTCTTCATGGAATGTTTCTGGGTCAAAGTTATTCTTTATAAATTGCTGCTGATCACCTAACAAGCTTAGTACTTCTGGAGACATGCCTGTGTTATCGATGTCTTTAGCTATCAACACCGATAGTGACAACTCTGGAAACAGTTCGAATACCGTAGGGTCAATAGCAATAGTTATAGATACATATTTTAAACGATTGTTTTACTTAAGACAACTATATAGCAATGAACAATTAATCTACTCAACTTTGAACAAAAAGGGTGTACGTTTGTGCACAAAAAATGTGATCAATAAAACGAATACAAGAACTATGCAAGAGTAAATAATGTGAACTCCTTGTGATGGTTACTTTTTGTGATAGAATACACACATCTTTTGAGTTACTTCTGTGTTCATTCCCGAAATTTCAGCGGCAATACAAGAATTAGTACAACAGCACTTACGTGCTGAATACTCGATTGATTTAGAACCTGCAACTATAGAATTTTCTCGACCACAGCAGGTACAACACGGTGACCTTACCACCCCAATTGCTTTGCAACTTGCTAAGCAGCTAGGGAAGAGTCCACGCGATATCGCTACGGAGCTGTTACCCGTTGTACAACAACATAAGCTGGTAGAGAAATGTGAAATTGCCGGAGCGGGCTACATTAATATGTGGCTCGCTCCTTCAGCGTTAATACAAAGCTTGCAACAAACCGTTAGAGCAGCAGAGCCAGAAGCAGTGCGTGATGAAGCTCCAGTTATTATGGAATACTCTTCGATTAATATTGCAAAACCTCTTGGTATCCACCATGTTCTTTCTACATGTATTGGACAAGTTCTTGCCAATTTATTCCGCCACCAAGGTTACTTGGTAGAAGGCGTTAATCATATTGGCGACTGGGGAACTCAATATGGTAAATTGTATGTTGCCTGCCAAAAATGGGGGACTAAGAACGATCCAAGCGAGTATACCGTTGATGAATTATTAGATCTTTATGTTAAATTCCATAATGAAGCAGATCAAGATGACAGTCTGGAAAACGAGGCTAGAGAAGCATTTCGTAGTTTAGAACAAGGCAATAATGATATTCGTATGTTTTGGGAGGCTATTGTTAAGATTTCAATGGAAGATGTGGAAAGTATCTATAAGCGCTTAGGGGTGCATATTGAACATGTGCATGGGGAAAGTATGTATGAAGGAAAGATGCAGCCAATTATAGAAGAAGGTAAGCAAAAAAATGTATTTAAAGCAGGGGAGCAGGGAGCTCTTATCTCCACATTTCCAGAGGAAACTAATATGCCTCCAGCTCTGATTTTAAAATCAGATGGATCAACTATCTACCATACTAGAGACTTAGCAACTATTCGTTACCGCTTAGACCGTTGGAGCCCTCAGGCTATCTACCATGTAGTTGGCGCTGAACAATCTTTATACTTTCAGCAACTATTCCATATTGGAAAACAATTAGAATGGAATACGCCAACATGGGAGCATGTTTCTTTTGGCCGCATGCGATTTAGCGACAAAAGTATGAGTACACGAAAGGGGAATGTTTTAAAATTGAATGAAGTACTCGATGAAGCAGCTCAACGTGCGAAAAAATCAATTGATAGTCGTGGAGATGCTATTCATACAGATGATCCTGATGGACTGGCGGAGATGATGGGGGTTGGATCGGTTGTTTATGGAATTCTTAGTCAAAATCGACGTATGGATATGATTTTTGATTGGGATAAAGTTCTTAGCTTTGATGGTAATAGCGCCCCATATATTCAATACAGCTACGCTCGTACTCAGTCCGTTTTACGCAAAGCAGAGGTAGAAGCGGATGCGACCGATGTTACCATTCTAGAAGTTGATGACCGCTCACTTATTCTTACCTTACTAGAGCTTCCAGATACTCTTAAGGGAGCTCTAAAGACATTAAGCCCACATGTACTAGCAAATTATCTTTACCGACTCTGTCAGCAATTTAATACCTTTTACAATAATAGCCCGATTTTAAAGGCTGAACAGCAATTACAACAACTTCGTTTATATCTTACAAAACTTACTGGTGATGTTATCACCTGTCTTTGCCAGCTGCTGCTGGTACCTTTACCTGCTTCTATGTAACCCTTTTTATTATGACCCACTCTCGTCGCCGTCCTACCCGCCGTTCTCGTAAATCATCTGCTAACCCTATTGTAGGATTTATCCTTGTTGTGTTAACTGGTTTTTTATTTACTGGCTGTGCCAGCCAAGAACGGTTACCAATTGATGAATATACGTTTACAGCCGAAGATTTACAGCAGGCAGCAGAAATTAGCGATGCTCAAGAAGAGGTGCTTACTGGTACAACTGGTACGGAGAGCACTATTAGCGCTCCTTCTACTGCTCTGGCACCGCTTAACCCTGATGTTGAATTGGCTGACCCAGCTGTTATTGAAAGCTACAATGCAATTCGCTCACCTATTACGGTGGCGGAGAATACAAGCATTGTTACTAATGAATTTGTAAACGTGCGTAGCGAACCTAGTTCTCGCTCAACAAAACTAGCAGTAATTAACCAAGGTGAAACTATTGCTATTACTGGTTACCATAACGCTGCTTGGGCAGAAGTAGACTTAGGCGAAGAAGGTAAAGGATACGTTAGTACCAGCTTTGTAGGAAGACTACTAGCTGAATCTGCTATTGAAGCATTTAACACAGAATTTGAAGGGCAATACTTTGTTGATTTTCAATTTTTAAATGTCCGTGCACAAGCCGATAAAGACAGTGCTAAACTTGGAGTGCTTGATAGCCAACAAATTATTCGTCCGCTTGATAACAGTAATGGCTGGGCTCGCATTGCATTTGATGGAAAGGAAGGCTATGTAGCAGATGAATATCTTGAGCCATTTAAGCCTTCTATTGTGGTAAGACAGGATCAATACACATTACCAGTACTTCACTACCGACTTATTCAAGATGGCATGCTAGCTGCGCTTAGTAGCCATATTGACACCTTAAAAAATGCCGGTTATAGCTTTAGCACTTTTAAAGATTTTTCTGACTTATTAAGTACACAGCAAGACCAAGATGTTCGCCTAGAGCCAAAACAGGTTATTATTGCTGTGTCCGACATTACAAAAGATGACTTAGCAACCCTGCAAGATGTGCTAAGTGCTGCCGGTGTACCAGCAACTGTGTTTATACAAACACGACATATTGGTCTAGAAAACATTACCGAAAGTGATGTGCAGGCACTTGTTGCAAGTGGATTGGATATACAGGCTGGCGGCCATATTGGAGATGACTTACGCAGTCTAACAAATGCACAAGTGCAAGTAGAACTAGCCCAGAGTAAAGCTATGCTAGAAGGAATTATTGGCCGCGAGATTAATGCGATTGCTTACCCGCGCGGTGGCGTTAATGATAGAATTTTAGCTAAAGTAATTGAGGCTGGCTTCTTAACTGGACTTGGTTCACAAGATGGCATTACCTTTAAAAGGGAAGAGCTACTTGATATGCCAAGCCTCTTTATTAGCAGCAGCCTAAGTGGAGAAGATGTCTTGAGCTTGATTCAACCTTAACACCCCAATTTCTCTCGAACAACCCACACAAAGTAGCAAACCATCAGTTCACTGATGGTTTTTGCTTTACGTAATAATGTCTACAGCTGAGCTGACAATAATACCAGCAAAAATTGATAATAGCAGTCCTACGATTCCAATCATTAACGCTTTTTTTGCATGCTCCTTTCCGTCGCTAATACCGCTAAGCATTAAGCGAATACCGCCATAAATTATAACAATAACACAAAGCCCTCCTATCATTAGTAAAATAGTTTCTATGGTAACACGTGCGAATGACTCTATTAGGTTTTCACCATTACTAGGCCTGCATACCCCCAACTTTCCACATACATTTTCTTTCCAATACTGACTTGGTGGTTTAATTGCTTGCGCAAACAATGCAACAGGCTTACTTAAGAGTGTAATGCCGATGATATGGATAACATATTTCATTATAGACCAAGGCTTAAGATCGCTCTGGCAATTACCTGAGCTAAATTAATAATAATTACACCAATAATACCCCAAACAATAGCGGTGCGTGCCCTGTTAAATTTATCATCTTTCCCTTCTGCGAATAATAATTGAAAGCCGGCAACAATAATAACAATAACAAATAAACTTGTAAGCACTCCGCTTACGACGCCTATGATAAAGTCTAAGACCTCATTAATTGATACTGCTAAACCTTCAACTGTAGATGCTCCACTTGTTCCAGCGCCATTTGCCGATACCCCCTCTAAAATAATTGTTAGAATTGTTTGAGAGGTTAACACCATTACAAACCCTAATATTGCCATTAAAATAGTGGTTTTACCTTGCTGGATCATGCCGTCGCTACCAAAGCCAAGTAATAACTGTGCACCGCCGTATACAATCATAGCTACTACTATTCCACCCGCAAGAATAAGTAAAAAGCTAATAATGGGTGTTAGAAAGTCTAAAAACAAGTTTTCGGTTGCGCAATTAATGGTGTTATCACCAGCTTTAACGCCCTCTATATATTCGCATACCGGCGGTCTTTGAGCATGTGCAGTTGGAATAATGTATTCCATAATGTGGCTTTTTTCGTACTTAATCCCGTCTTCTAATGATCCTGAAGTATAAAATCCATTAATAGTACTAAGTATTAATCCCGAGAAAAACAGCATAAGCAAACCTAAAATGGCCCACATCATATTTTGCTTGCCTTGGTCTACCTTACCAACCATATACAGTATACCCCCAATAATAAGCCATAACACTGTAATTCCATAAGCAGAAGTGTAGATAGTGTCTAAGATTCCTCCGTTAAGGTATTTAAAAATAAGCAGCTCATCTTTTTCGGCCTCAATACATATCCAAGCTATGCCATGATTCGGCTCTAATATACAAACTTGACTTGGGGTGCAATTATTGCACTCAAAACTCGGACCTGTGGGCCCGCCTTGGGCGTATACCATCAATGGAAACATTGTTAGTAGTATTACCCCAATAAGCGGTGTCAAAACTAGTGTGCGCAGATTAAACATATCATTTTATTATAGCACAAGATAGTATCCATTGTAAGAGAGGTTTAGAGATTACAGATGTCTATAGAGGTAATAGAGGGTACAGATGCTTATTTTTATTTTTTGATTGCATACAGCATCAAATCTCCGTAAGATTGTTTCCACCTGCGGATGTAGCTCAGCTGGCTAGAGCGTCGCCTTGCCATGGCGAAGGTCGCGAGTTCGAATCTCGTCATCCGCTCCACTAAAAAATTTCGTGACACTGACTTAGTAATTACTAATTAAGAAAAAAGCTTTAACGTCCTGTTAAAGCTTTCTATCATTATTTTCATCAATTCATCCTTTGAATTGAAGCTAGTAGATCAAACTATTGCCGTGCGCCGCGCCGAGCGTGTCGGAATTTGATCAATTAACCTTTTAACCACGTTTACAATCGAATCCGTGGAATCGTGCTCCTTGCAACTTTCTGTAATTGGCGAACGATTGAAGTGAAGTGGTTTTGCGGAAAAAGGAACAACCGCAACGATTGCACAGCTTTTGTGCGGCAAAATTTTCCGAAGTTCGACTGCAATCTCATTCGCAGTGTCGACACCAATTGCGTAATCAAGCAGAATGGCAGCGGGGCGATATTCGCTTGCAAGCTCAATTGCTCTTTCTTCGTTTGATGCTAGCTCTACGTAAAAATTGCATTTTTCCAAACTCGATCGTAACGCAATCGATTTTTCTTCTGTAATAATTAAAACATTGATCAAGGGAGACTCCAGTGAAAAAAGGGGTAGTAAATTGATTTGTAAAACAACGATAATAGCACTTTAATTGTAAATAGTATTTTTGTCAACTACCAGACTTTAATACCCATAATTTATATTTGTACAATCTAGTTCCACATAAGCAACCATAAGGAGCTCCATTTACTTTTTATATCAAGAGAACAATCAAACTGATTGTTTTTTTATTTTATCTTTCCTGCACAATAAAGATCATCAATCACCTTAGAATAGACAAATGCTAAGGGAAGCTTCTTAGCTTCTGCGTAAGTAAAGAATCCATAATTTGAAACCTCTTCTTTTTGCATTACTACCTCGCCTGCATACTCACCAAGGTGTACTAGAGCAAAAAACCTTTTACCATCTTCAACTAGATCATAAAATGAAAATTTTTCTGTTGGTGTAAATTCTAAACCGACTTCTTCTTTTACTTCTCTAATGACTGTTGCTTCAATGCTGGTATCAAACTCCTCTAGTCCTCCCGATGGGAACCCCCAATAGTTTGGATAATGCTTTTTAGATTCAGCTCTTTTAATGAGCATAATTTTGTTGCTATTTATAATGGCAGCAGAGCCTGAAATTTGACCTAATATAATATTGTTCATTAATCTATTATAATTGCATTAATCATATTAACTATAGCCAAAAACTTATATCTATGATAAAATAGTAAGATGCAAAAGAAGACATTTACATTACTGGTAACAACACTACTGCTCGCTGGTTGTTTTGGCGGTGATACAGATACGCCTAATAATACTCCTACAGAAACAATAGCCCCTGAGCGTAACACTAATATCTTTTACCGTCCTAGTAGCCCTATGGGTATGATGATTGCTACATTGCTTTCGCGTGGCTCGTTTCAATATGGACACAGTGCTAGCACTGGCATTAAGCACCAAATGCAGCTGCTAAATGGGCAAGCTGCTACCACAAGTGATGAGACGTTTTTACTATTACAAGAGCTTGGCAATATATTACAAGTAAACATTGAGACACTTATGAATAATGCCTCTGATAGACAAGTAGCTCTTGATGGATACCTTAATCAGCTAGTTGGCATTACTGGGCAAAATAATGAAACGAATGATGGAGTTGCTCAACGTAAGCTTAAAGAGTTAAAAGCTGAACTTGATAGTGCTGAGGAGAAAATAAAAACAGCCAAAACATTAGTAAAAGATGATGAAAAACGTGTAAAAGAAGCGCTTGATAATGATGATTATTCGCTTGCCAGTTTCCAGCAACAAAAACTTATTGAGTCTCAAACAGCGCTAGCGATGGCTGAAGCAAGCGAAAAGCAAACTGAAAGCCTTCATGATCGCTTTGAAGAATTAATTGAAAATGCACATGGACGCATAGCTGCCATTAATGGTAACAGACAGGCGTTACTTCTGGGTGTTACTATTCAGAATGTTGATGGTATTGAAGACCTTGGTATTGTGGAAGGAGAGGGGAATCTTCCTAAGATTAAGTCGGGCACTAGTTCTAAGTCTGACAAATCGGATGATAAACTTAATATGTTTGGAATTTGATAAACGTTGCAGATGCTGCAAAGGTGTAAAAGTTTAAGAAGGACATCAATGCTATCAGATTATTATACTAAGATCCCTTAATAAAGCCTCTGCCACTTTTACAACGCTTGAAACCTTTTTAACGTTTATTTTCCCTTACATTAAATCACTATTTTGTGCTATAATAAGTAGATAACCTGCAATGACAAACACACCTAAAAAAGCACCGCATCCTTCGACCGTCAGCCTTGCGCTTGACGAACTGCTAGGACTTAATAAGAAAGTGCAAGTTGCACTGCGACGTGCTAAGCGTGAAGGGGATAATTTAACAGAGGATGAAAAATCTATCCTACAGCGCTACCAGGAAGGAATGCAAAAGACGCTTGATATTATTTCGCCGAGTGCACTGGAAATTAAGAATTCTGAACTTGTTGTAAATGACCTACATTGCCGTACTCTTTATATTTATAACTGGCCTAGCTATATTTACCCTAACTGGCTAAGCCAAACTATTAATTACGAGGCACAAATGGATATTGCCCAGTTTATTTATCCGGCTGGCAGTAAGGCTATTATGCGTATTTTAAAGAAAAAAGTAGCAGAAATGCGTAGTTCAGTACGAATGCTAGAAGAGCGAGGAATGGTGCGAGATCCTGCGTTAGAAGCTGCTCTGCAAGACGCAGAAGAACTGCGAGACTTACTGGCACGTGGTAGTGAAAAATTATTCCAGCTTGGAATGTATATTACTATTTACCATGAAGATCCTGAAAAATTAAAAAAACTACAAACAGACATTGAGTCTGTTCTTGGTGGTAAGCTTATTTTAAGTAAGCCAGCTTTTATGCAAATGGAACATGCTTGGACTTCTACGTTGCCACTTTGTATAGACGAGCTACAAATTAATCGGAATATGAACACATCGCCTATTGCTACTAGTTTCCCGTTTAGTAGTAGCAGCCTAACCGATGACCATGGTATTTTATATGGTATTAATCGTCACAATGAATCGTTGGTGATTTTTGATCGTTTTGATTTACCAAATGCAAACGCAACGGTGTTTGCGACATCTGGTGCTGGTAAATCGTTTACAGTTAAACTAGAAATTCTGCGAAGTATGATGATGGGCGTTGAAGTGTTTGTGATTGATCCCGAAAATGAGTATGTTTCTTTGGCTGAAACGGTTGGGGGTACCCATATTCCAATATCTTTACAAAGTAGCCACCGTATTAACCCGTTTGACTTACCTAGAGCTGTCCGTGGTGATAAAGCAGAAACTGGTGAAGTGCTACGTGCTGCTGCTGTTAACCTGCATGGCCTCTTTAAGTTAATGCTAGGTGTACTTTCGCCAGCAGAAGAAGCAGTGCTGGATAAAGCTATTTTAGACACATACGCCTTAAAAGACATTACAATGGAAACAGAGTTTCCAGAGGATGTTGAAGTGCCAACATTACATGACTTAGTTGATGTGCTTAGCACCACCAATGGAGGTGAAGAAATGGCGCAAACACTTGGTAAGTATACCACTGGTAGCTTTAGAGGTATTTTTGACCAACCAACAAATGTGGAACTTGATAACCAGCTGATTGTTTTCCAGATTCGTGATTTAGAAGATCAACTTCGCCCTATTGCTATTTATATTGTTTTAAACTTCCTTTGGAATAGAATTCGTAGCGATCTTAAACGCCGAATGATGGTTATTGATGAAGCCTGGAACCTTATGCAATACGAAGATAGCGCAAAGTTCCTTTATGGACTTATTAAGCGAGCCCGTAAGTATTACCTTGGTGTTACCACTATTACTCAGGATGTAGAAGATTTTGTAAATTCGCCATATGGTAAACCAATTATTACAAACTCTTCTTTACAAATTCTTTTAAAACAATCACCAACAGCGGTGGACCAAATGCAAAAACTATTCTACTTAACAGAAGGGGAGAAGTACCTACTGCTTAACAGTGGTATTGGCCAAGGGTTATTTTTTGCTGGTAATAGGCACGTTGCTATTGAGATTGTGGCCTCGCCAGGAGAAGAAAAAATTATCACCACTAAGCCAGAAGACGTTATTGCAAATAAAGAAAAAAAAGCACTTAAGGCTGCCCTAGCTGAAGACGAGGTGGATAAAGTCGCCATCGAAGAGGCTCTAGAAGATGTAGAAGATTAAGAGATTTGTTGATCAGTAGTTAATAGAATAATAGTATATGGTTCTTATTTATAGATAAAATAGACACCTAATTACTACTATTTTGTGCACTGCCTACCGTTAAAAAACCTCTAAAACGCCTAGAACATCTTCTGCTTCCACAGTCTCTTACAAAATTCCCTTGCGCTACAACCTTCTTCACCTTAAACTACCCAAACTATGCCAAGAGGAACACGTAAAGTCTACGCCGGCTACTGCTCTAAAAACGACGATGGTTGTAATCGCCGACTTTTAAGTGTTCGTTTTCACCCTAATAAAAATGGTAAATCTGCTAAAGATCACCAAGCTAAGTTTTCTAAAAAGTACTGTCCAGACTGTCGTTGTCGTAAAGAGGTAAAATTCAAAGAAGAAAAGCATTCTAGTTAATCGTTTTTATTTCTAGTGTTATTTTATCCCTTTATTGGGATTTTTTTGTATCTATTATTACTGGTATAATTTGTGGTATGAAAATGATACTTATAACATTAGCAGTAATAGAAGCAGTGCCTTTGCTTGTTTACCCTTTTATTATTATTGCAAATATTATGTCGCTTGCTGGCCATAAAACTGGTGATGAAACTATGCTACTTATGGTAACAATGTATAGTTTTTTAGCTGTTTCTACTTTGTATCCAATTACTTATATTTTTGCGACTGCGCGTAATGTTAGCTACTGGAATGCAGAAAAAATTAGCATCAAGCTGCAATTGTTACCACTGTTGCACCTTGCCATTATTATTGGGCTATTTATATTGTGGGGAAGAATGGGGTAACTATTTTACTTCTACTTTTTTGTAACCAAAAAAGTAACAAAAAAGTTTCGCGCTAGACGTTCGTTCGTAAGTAACTTATTGCAAGTCATTCACTGTCCTTCTTCGGCGGACGGGCGCTCATTCCCTTGCAAGTTACTAGTACGCCCTCTCGGGAGCGCGAGAGAAATATGTTTAATGTTATGGCAAACTATGTTTGTCCTTCGACTACGCTCAGGATGACAAGTATGCAACGAAGTGTTGTGCAGTGGTGAGCGTAGCCGAACCATGCTCTGTGAACGGAAAAGTCGATCACTTAATTGCTCGAAACAAAGGCGTCCGATTAACAAAAGAGATAAACTCTATGGACTTTGACGTGAACAGATAGCACAACACGTGAGGTACTGAGCTTGCCGAAGTAT
>CAYSVN010000036.1:0-4033 GCA_964434585.1 uncultured Candidatus Peribacteria bacterium
GTGTGCAAGGAGTGCGGTTTAGAAACAGTACTCGTAAAACAGCTGAGCCGTTAAATGTTGTGGGCTATGCAAGAAATTTAGAAGATGGTCGTGTGGAAATTAAGGCAGAAGGCAGTAAAGAAAACTTAGAACAATTATTGCAGTGGTGCTACCAGGGCAGCACGCTTAGCCGTGTTGATAACGTTGTACACCGGTGGGGTGAAGCAGTAGGAGGATATAAAAATTTTATAGAAGATCGCTCTGGTAAACATTATCTTAAAGACCAACTAGACGCCTTTACAAACCTTTCGAGGCGTTTTATAAAACGCGTAAAGGCTGTTCCTAAGCATGTAGTTATTATTCCAGATGGCAATAGGCGCTGGGCTAAAAGCCAAGGATTAAAAGCTTGGGATGGTCACCGAGAAGGATTTTCTAAGGTAACAAATTTAAGTAAAACCTTACGTGATGAAGGTGTAAAAAACTTTACGTTGTGGGGATTTTCAACCGAAAATTGGAATCGTAGTAAAATGGAAATAGACCACCTTATGAACATTTTTACAGAAGGAGTAGAAGCTTTTAGAAAAGAAGCGTTTGAGCACAGTATTAGTTTTCGACACTTAGGACGCAAGGACCGTTTGCCAAAAACATTAGTAGATAAACTTGTTGCACTAGAACAAGATACAGCACATTTTATAGATTATAGTTTTTGTTTAGCGCTAGACTATGGTGGCCGCGATGAGCTGCTACGTGCAACCAAAAAACTACAAGAATCTGGAGAGTTAATAACAGAGGAAAATCTTAATAAATATTTAGACACCGCTGGTCTCCCCGACCCTGATTTTATTATCCGTACCAGTGGCGAAATGCGTAGCTCGGGCATGATGCCTTGGCAGGGCGCCTATGCAGAGTTTTATACTACACCACTCTGCTTTCCAGACTTTAAACCAAAAGCATTACTGGTAGCACTAGAAGAATTCAGCAATCGTCAGCGTCGATTTGGAGTGTAGATACAAGGCTTACACCATAAAAAATAATGCCAGTAACGATGCTGCAATCGCTAATACTTTTTGCAAATTCCAATGCTCTTTATAGTAAATAATAGAAAGAACAATAGGCACTAAAATGTACATAGAATTAATGGTATAAACAACAGACAAAAGACCGCCTAATGAAAAAGCAATCATTATTGTTGCAAAACTTAAATACCCCAACGCGCCCATAACAAAGCAAAACACAACTGGCGCATTAGTAGAATGTTTCCCGTGTTTACTATTATTGCCGTGTATTAATGTTAACAGCATGCCAAATAATGCGCTAAACACATAAATAAGCGCAGCTAATATTAATATTGATGAAAATAAATCTGCTCCATATTTATTAACTGCAGCCGCTAATGCTGCCATTAAAGCACTTAGTAGCATTAGTAGTAGTCCTTTTTTTAAATGGTTCTGCCTATGATGTTCAGACTTTGTAATAAGTAGTAACGGAGTTATAAGGCCAAGAATCACACCAAGCCATTCTGGCATTGTTAATGATTCTTTAAGGAAAAGTACACCTATAACCATTGCAAATAATGGGCTTAAAAATTTATGAAGCGGAAAAAATATTGTAGAATCGATGTACCGTAGCGAATCCATTCTAAAATTAGAGCTAATAATAAAAAGTGACCCAGCTAAGGCTGATATAGCAATCATTAACCATGAAATATTGCTAAAGTCCTCAAGTATACCTGCAATAGTAAGCCCAATAACTGCAGCCCCTGCAGCTCCATAAGTGTTAAGGGTATTGGTATTATAGTTCCGCATGGCAGCAATTTTTTGCATAAATACAAAAAAGCCTGCAAATACAGCGCTAAGCAATGATAGTAAAAACCAAGTAGGCATGGCCAGCAGTGTATATTTAGATTGTTAAAAAAGCGAATGCTATCTTTTAATGGTGTTATATAGCGTTAAGCGTGGTATACTTAACGCGTACGCTAAGTTTGGAAAGAGGTAGAAATGCTTCCTACTCGCTAGATTACATTTCTATTTTTTATCCCGCACAACTATGGAAACAGGAGTTATTAAAAAACTGTTAAATGGTTTTGGTTTTATTGCTCGCGAAGGCGCTGAGGATCTTTTCTTCCATAGTGAAGACTTGGTTGAAGCTTCTTTCGACTCTCTTACAGAGGGTACAGCAGTAACATTCGAAGCTGGTAGTGGTCCTAAGGGGCCAAAAGCTACTAACGTTGCACTTGCAGCTTAATTAAGTTTAATGCACATTAAAATTCACCCTGGCTTTGGCTGGGGTTTTTTTATAAAAGCATTTAATGGCGCTTATTAGAAGGTTGTATAAATTGACATATTATAAATAATATTATATAATATAATAACAAATATATACATATTTATGATCGAGAATTTTCCTAAAAATGCACTGGTTACCGCTACGCATGGTAGTTACTTTATTCCAAAGTCTGTGCGCGGTAATTTGGCACCAGAATTCAAAGAAAACAGCCTGCGCTTAGTGCGAAATTTTTCTGATTACGAAACACGTAAATTATTACCAGAAGCAGCTCCAATTGAACAAAAAATAACAGCATGGTTCTCACGCGCTATTGGTGACCCTAATAGAGCTCCCGATGCAGATGATATTTTTAGGGACACAGATTTTAATGGTAACCCTATTTGGAATAAGCCTTTAACAGAGAAGCAAAAAGCAAAATTACTTAAATTATATTATCATCAGTATCATGTCAGAGTGGCGAGCATGATTAAGCAAGCCAACAAAAGCCAGCAGGACACAATTTTATTTGATATTCACGATACCGGCAACTTAATGCTTGGTTCTAAGCCAGAAGATGACCACAGCCGTGAAAATAAATTTCCTGAAATTTGTATTGGTAACTGTAATGGAGCCTCTTGCTCACCAGAAATTTTCGAATTATTCGCTAAGAATTTACAAGATGAATTTAATTGTGATATTGCGATAAATAATCCATATGCTGGTGGGTATGTAGCTCAGGAATATAGTAAAATGTGTAATACAATCCAGATTGAGTTTGATAGGTCTACCTTAAACGAATTAAACCAACGTATGGATTTTAAGGCAGTAGCTTTAAGGGCAAACAAGCTACAGAATGCAATTATTCGTACAGCACGTAAGTTTGAAGTATAAATTATCTTGTGGAAATTTATTAGAGGATAAAGCTTAGTATCTAAATATTAAATAATAAAGCCTTCTACATTTTATTTGAAGCATTGAAAATTTCCCTTTTGGATGATGGTCCTTACATAGAATTGCAAGATCGCTTTTTGGATTCTCCTTTCCAAATATAGGCTGAAACCACTTAGTGTAGCGAAGATGATGTACATGTAAGTCTGTAGTTCCGTGGCAAACGGCACATTTTTTACCGTGCACCTTAAATGCTTCTGCTCTCTTTTTTCTCCATGCCTCACTGCGGTAATATTGATAATATTCATGTGAGTCTAAACGAGCTATTAATGGATAAATATAAGACAGTAGAATAACAACAATACTAAATGCAATTACTGAAAAAAATAAGGCGTACATTAAACCTATTCTATTACATTGGTAATATAATACCTACTTTGTAATATCTAACCTTAATAACATGTTAAAAAGTGGAGCACCTTATGGGAGCTTATTACAGAATAATTTTCTCTAAACCTCCAACATTATCAATAAGAAAATCTGGATTACATATTTTTAATTTTTTCTTGCTTAAAAATCCCCAAGTTACACCTATACTTGTTATGCCTAATTCTTTAGAAGCTTCAATCTCATGATTACTGTCTCCAATAAAATAGGTATCACCTAATACTAGATTATTTTTTTGAATAATATTTTGTACACTTTCTAGCTTATTATCTACATCGGTAACAATATCATTAAAAGTATCTTCTAAGTGATGAGTGTTAATTTCTAGCAACAATGTTTCTGATAAGTCAGAGCTTACAACAGCAAGGTAATAGTTCTCATCCTTACACTTCTTGATTAATTGAATCATCTCAGGAAATAAATTTGTCTGAGGGCATTGTTTATGGTGTACAAA
>CAYSVN010000036.1:4043-8300 GCA_964434585.1 uncultured Candidatus Peribacteria bacterium
ATAAGCTTGAGCTTGACCTTCTTTAGTAAATTTATCACCCAAATATTTTTTGTAAAATTTTTCATGAGGCTGTTGCCAATTATTTTTAAATTCCTCTAAAGATATCGTGTTAACATTGTATTTTTTAAATATTTGATTAACAATCCATAACTGAGCTTTAACAGTGTCTTTTGCTACTCCAGACCAATCAAAAATAATATTTTTCATAAATAAATAGTATCACACATCTTGCCTTCCAAAAACACTAAGCGAACATCTCGGCGTAGCTATCAATTTTTATAAATAGCAAAAATAACACTTTGCCTATTAAAACGGATAAAGCGAAGACGAATGGAGCGCCTTATGGGAGCTTATTACAGAATAAGAATATCCATATATCCTATAATTGGAACTATTTAACATCATAAAAATATGATATAATGAAATATGAAACAAGAAACATCAAATAAACACCAAGAAAGTATAGAAAGCAGATATAAAAATGAAAGCATAAACCCAAAAAATGCAGAAGAGTTCATAGGGATGCTTTATCTGCAAACATGTTTTGATAATCAAGAAGATGTATTAAAAGCACTAGATTTTGATGATCATAAAAAAGGAAGTAGTGACTACTATAAATCTAAAAGAATACTCAATGAATGGAATGAAAGTCAGAAACTGCTCCAAAAAGAGTTTTCTACTGAAGAATTAAAAAAAATAAAACTAGACTATGTGGGAATAAATTTGGAAGAGCTTAAAATTCAAACAAGAGCACATAAAGACGGTATATTACTATTTTCTGAAAAATATCCTCAAACATGGCTTGAGTTTTCAGAAGGAAAAATTATTGGCAGAAATACTGCCAAAAATAAAGTAGGTGGTTTTAAAGAAATATCAGCTGCAATCCTATGGTGGCATAAACAAGTTATTGAATATGAAAAAACAAGAGATCAAAAACTAAAAAAATTATCTAAAAAAGAACAAATTAAAATCCATAATGAAAATACGGTAGAAATTGGAAAAATGTTTCTCTTGGTATGTTTAGAAGATTTGGAAGCAGAAAAATACATAAATCTTGATGATAAGAATCCAAGTTCTCCTGAATATCAAAAAGGACTTACGCAGCTTTTAGAAAGACAATCGCTTAGAGCAGCAATTATAGACCAGGCTAAATCTTTTGGTTACGACACTAAAGATATTTTCTCCATCTTGAAAGAATTTAGTACTTTAAGAAGTGGCGAGGATAAACTTATTGAGCAACCGTCTCTCGTTCTCCATGAAGATGGTATAAATCAATATTTATATAGTCATAAATTCCATAATCCTCATATTGCAATGATGAATGGATCTGTCTACAACAGAGATGGTCGACTTGGCTTTAATGGTGAAAATACTAAAGCGATTGATAGATATGAAGCAATGTATATCTATATAAGATTAACTGTTAATCAGATGATTGAATCAGATAAATTAAAAAAAGATGAGTAGTCTTAATGTAGAAAAAAAATCGATGGAGCGGGTAGCGGGAATCGAACCCGCATATCCGGCTTGGAAGGCCGGCGTAATAGCCTTTATACTATACCCGCATTGGTATTGCTTACAGATGGTACTACATTTTTAATAAGTTTCAAATATGAAACTGACTACGCTATGATAAAGACCATGAAAATATCAGAACTATGGTTTGGCTTTCTAAAAATACCAATTGATATTGTGATGGTGGTGGTAGCATTGGTGTTAAGTTACTGGTTTAGGCTAAACCAAGTAGATTTAGTACCTGGAATAGAGCTGTACGAGGTGGCAGCCACCACGCTCCCCTCTCCTATTTACTATGTTCAAACCTTTATTGCACCAAGCGTATTAGTAATACTGCTGCTTTCTGCAATAATGGGTATGTACTCGTTAAAATCAGTAGAATCACGCTGGCGAGAAATTTGGCGCGTACTACAAGTGGTACTACTATGGTTAGTGCTTATTATTAGCTGGTACTTTTTAGTGCAAAAACAATTATTTTATAGTCGAGCGTTGCTTATTTACTCTGCAGTATTACTTGCAGCAATGCTTTGTTTCGGCAGAATGCTTATTGCCATTATTCAGCACTTGCTACATTTACGAGGGGTAGGCGTGCGCACCATTGTTACTCTTGGTAAAAATGACCCTGCAGATGCTGCGCTCGATAACCTAATGAACGATAAACGCTACCGTTACCAAGGCCACTTTAAAACGCTAGAAAACGTACTAAGCCAGTTTAATAACCATAGCCTAGACTTAATTATTCAAACTGACCCAGACCCAAGTAGCGAAAGCACAATGGCAATTTTAGAATATTGCCGCAGTCAGCATGTTGGCTATGGTTTTTTGCCACCAATTTTAGCAGATGTACCACAGCAGTTAGAAATTCAGCATTTAGGACTAGTTCCTCTTATGAAATTTACCCCTACTCCATTAGATGGCTGGGGTCGTGTGTATAAAAGAATGGCAGATATTATAGGTAGCTTACTGTTGTTAATACTGCTGTCCCCTGTTTTACTGCTAGTTTCACTTGGTGTGCTGCTAACATCTGGCTGGCCTATCTTTTATGTTTCTAAGCGGGTAACCGGTAAAGGTGACGCCACCATTCCATTGCTAAAATTCAGGTCGATGGTAACTAATGCCGATAGTATTAAAGCAACGCTGCAAGAAAAAAACGAGCGTGATGGACCACTGTTTAAAATAGATAATGACCCTAGGGTAACGCATTTTGGACACCTAATAAGAAGGTTTGATATCGATGAACTGCCACAACTGTTTAATGTATTATGTGGGCATTTATCATTAGTTGGCCCTCGGCCTCATTTACCAAGTGAGGTAAATGAGTACTCTAATTTCCACAAGCGTGTGTTTGCTGTTAAGCCAGGTATAACAGGACTCGCCCAAGTGAGCGGCCGTAGCGACCTTGCGTTTGACGACGAGGTAAGCCTAGATTTACGCTATATCGAAGAGTGGTCACCCCTGATGGATGTGTGGATTTTATGGCGAACCATTGGAGTGGTACTGCGAAAATAAAAGTTGAAGATGTCGAAGAGGTATAAGGTGTTTCTTCTGGTAACAGAGTTATTGAATAAACCTCTTCTTAAACCTCTGACACCTTTGCAACTTCTGCAGCGTTATTAAGAGGCGTCCACAGTGTAAGTTTGCTCACTAATCAACCGTGCATTACGTAAGGTTCGCAGCTCGGTTGTGCCAATAGGCCAACAGGTAATAAGCGTTAGACGATCCTCATTGTTTTGAGGTGTCAAAATTTCAGTATCGCTTGGGTCAACCACAACGCTTTCGTAAATTTGGTAAATATATTCTTTACCATTTTGCCTTACCGTCATAAGGTCACCAACTTCAAGTTTTGCAACATCTGCAAAAGCATCCCCTCTTCCGCTAGCTGCAGCTGTTCTATTAGGAGCACTACTATGGCCAATAATAAACTTATTTCCAAGTTCACCTGGTTTTGTGGATAGCGGTCCGCTGTAATCAGTTACCCCTAGGTTCATTCCATTTTGCTGAGAGATTTCTAGGTTCTCCCAGTCTCCATATAAATCATCACTTGGTTTTAGCCAGGTAGATTTAAATCCTAATTTATCAATAATAATTTGCCCCTGCTCTGTTAATGCAAATTTATCATCAGTGTTAGAAGCTACAAAGTTAGTAGGTGCAACTTCTGGAGTGGGAGCACTGTGTACTGCTCTTTTAGCTTCTTCCTGTTGTTGCTTACGTGCATCTAGGCGAGCTTTTTGTTGTTGAACAGCAGCAGTACTTTTTAAAATTGGTGTAGAAGGTTGCACTGCCTTTACAACCAAATTATGTTCGAAGTTACGACGAGCACTTAAAAATAAACGAACAGCAGTTCGGTCAATTTTAATAGGAGCTTGCAGCTCAACATTTGGATTATTTTTTAAAGCCTCCATTCTGGCTTGCTTTCTTTCTTCTATCGCATTTTTAGAAGACTGTAATAAATCACCAAGGAGAACGTCATTTCTGTAAGCAGTGGTATCTTGTGCTGGAGTAATTTGCATCGGTCGACGATCTCTTGCAAGTGGCACTATTAAAACAGCAAGTAAACAAGCGGTAATAATGGCCAAACTGTATTTGTGTCGATTCATAGTGTGTGTATATGTTTTTTATGACTTCTTTAATACTTAATTATAGCAAAAAACTAGCTTTTACTCAATAGAATTAAAGTATGTTAAATTGCTAAAGTGTAATTCCAGTCTCGGCAGCATCAAGACACTTTTGTAAGTCTGCAGT
>CAYSVN010000036.1:8310-11559 GCA_964434585.1 uncultured Candidatus Peribacteria bacterium
GTATGGAAAGCAGTCATCACTAAACGCTGCTTTTAGTATATATTCTAAGCGATTTTTACAAGGTCTATCAACGCAGGTACGGTTTAAGTAACTTGCAAAATTAATAACAAATCTACGTAGTCCTTTAGAGCTATCCTTTGTTAAGTCCTGTAAAGATTTTAAGCTTTCAATAGCGCTATCATTACCATGTAAAGGGGTTACAACACCTTCAATAACTGGAATATCATGCACCGCCTGTGAAGATGAGATACTAAGCATTCGCTCGCGGGGTTTTTTTGCAAAAAAGTCCCATACAAACCATAGGCTTTCGCCAACATCGGGCTGTTTGTCCTTAAGGTCTTTAGATTCCTTTAAGTAATCTGGCAGTTCGCGTTGCAGCCCCCATTTAAAGCGTGCAGTGTAAAAATTAGTAAGTAGAGTAATGGGGTCTGGAAACACTAAAAATATGTTATGAGGCTTGCTGAGTGAAATATAGCTCCAGTCTCGTTTAGCGGTAGCGTCAGAGTCTGTTGGTTCAATTCTGCAGCCATGGAGCGTAACTCTATCCACGCTTAAATCTTGTACAGCGTCAGGTAAAATTCCCTCGCGTGTTTCATAAATTGTTTTATAGGCTTCAAGAGCTTCATCTGCTAAGACGTAATCTCCTTTAATTTCATTAAGAACTTTATCGGTACAACCTATAAGCACCCTTCGTTCACTGTCATAAATCTCGGTAGTACTATCAGGATTAGGGATAATATGCTGCTCGTATGGGTCTTGGTAGCTAGAATGAAACGCGCATAGGTTTGGCTGTCGTTCATCGTCATCATTGTAAATAGGCCACTCAGTATCTTCGCTATCAGGGTTTAGCGCATTACGGATAAAAAACTGATATCGCTGCAACAAAAAGGCGTTACTCATTCTTAGACTAATAAAGTGAGCCAAGGCGCCATCGCTTAATCGTTGCGGCATTAATGTACAGTTTTTAATAATTTCTTGTTCAAGTACGCTGGCATCATGTTGTAAACAAGATGATTGCTGCTGCAGTAAATGAGCTTCAATAGAAAGGCTTGTTAACTCGTTAAGAGTTGCTGTACAAGATTGTACTTCCTGTGGAATCCAGTGCTGGAATGTATGCCAAAATAAAGTGCCTCCAGCATCTCCTTTGTGTTTATCGGCAATTTTACGTCCGTCATCTAATGCTTTTTGTACATAATGTTGAGATATAACATTGTCTGTAGGCGTAGCCTGGCTGTTTATTGGTATAAATAGAAGTAAGCCGATGATGATAATTACATTTCTCATTTTACTAATTGGCTACAGAAACTACCATTTTCAGGTAGGAGAGTTGAACACATTGTCTCGGGAAATTTTGTTTTAGAAATAGCGTCATAATGGTTAACCACGCTTGATAAAATAGCTTCGAGCATTTGGTGATGCTGATAACCAAACTCACTATACATTGTTGTAATAACGCGTTGAATGAGGCTGTCCATGATAATTTGATTTTGCCCTAAAATACCACGCTGGCTTAAGTCTCCTTGTAGTAAGTTAGCAGCTTGTTCTACAAATGAGCCCTGCGCAATAGAAATTGCTGTTGGCTGCTGCATCATACAAAAGGATACTGGTAAATATCTTGGCATACCAAGCCGTTCACAAAGACGCTCATCTAATTTGTGAATAAGCGAGCGAACATTATATTTAGGGAAGCGAGGTTGTTCTAGCGTTGGAAGATCACTTAAATAAATATGCTCACCTTCTTTATCGCCTCCTTCTGTAATAGATGTTACCGTTTGCTCTGGTTCACTACAGGCATCAAATGGAAAGGATTGATCCCCCATTGTAAAGCCAATTCTACCAGGCAGTAACCGTTGGCCTTGTATACTTTCTTCTACCGCTTGTCCTAAGTAACATAAATTGTTTCCAATAGAATTTTTATATTCCACTTCACATTCTGGAGAAGCGGAATTAAGGAATCCGCTTAGTAATCCTTCAAGTCTTTTGTCTTCACCTTTTTCAATTTTGGTAAGAATTTCATCACAAGTCTTTGGGTAATTGTAAGCTCCAGCATGATTACTTGCTACATCCTGTATTTCATCATAAAAGGCATCAATATCATCAGGTGGTACGTCTGTGCAAGCAGATGTTATAGAGCCATCAGGGTTCGTAAGAGGGTAATCGTCATTACAGCTCCAGTTTGTTAGGTATTCTGCACATTTTTGAGGCGAAACACTTAATTTTTCTAACCAGCCCTGTTCTGCAAAAATATGACATTCTGCCAGATACGCTTCTTGCTCAACCGCACAGCAGTATGTACGTTCCGTTGTTATATCAGATTTTAATTTATCAACATGGCCATCGGGCAGTCGGCAATGTTGTTGTGCATGAATAATTTCATGCACTGCAAGTGGATACGCTTCAAATGGACTATTGGCTGTATTTAGTTCAATTTTAATTAAGCCATTTTTCTTATCATAAGCGAGTCCGCCATGGCCACTTTTTATATTTGTACAGGTAATCTCAACTTTGCACTCAGCACAGTCAGGTGCGTCAAAAGTAATAGTGTCACCTTTTCTGGTAATGTAGTTTTTTTGTTGTACGTCGCTGAACATTCTCCAGTCACCAATTTCACACATATTTGGACCGGTAAAGTGTTGGCTCAATGCAATGCCATCATGGCTTTTGGTTTCTCGACAGCTAACAAGTTGAATAGTGTCACTACCTGAGACAGTAATTTCTTCTGCAGTTTCGCAATGCTCACTACTGGCATCAAGCGGTCGACATAAAAAGCCTTCTTTTAAAATGGCTTGGTTGCACAGTGGCAACTCTGTAGCCAGCGAACCTGTTTGGTGTAAGTAAATTCCTGGTTTAATAGCCCCCGATTCTTTATCACAAGAAGGGTTGTCACTGCTTTCATCACATGAATATGATAAAAAAACAGGGTCAAAGTATCCACTCCATGTAAAGCCAACATCTTCACTATTAACCCAAATTTTTATTTGTCGTTCATCAAATAAGGGGTGTTCATACTCAAGATCAAAACTTGGGAAAATAACATTGGGGTCGCTACCATATTTTTTCCAAATTTCTTGAACTTTTTGGTAAATTTCTTCCAAAGCTTGCTCTATATCACACGAGCGATGTAATTGGTACTGAAGCATTGTCCCGTTAGGCTCTGGTTGATCACCTCGTTCACAAGGTACGGGTAAATCATCAGTCGAAGGGATCGATCGGTATCCGTAGCGATAGCGCCGAACAGCAGCTATAAAT
>CAYSVN010000037.1:0-11501 GCA_964434585.1 uncultured Candidatus Peribacteria bacterium
GGATGACAAGTATGCAACGAAGTGTTGTGCAGTGGTGAGCGTAGCCGAACCATGCCCTGTGAACGGAAAAGTCGATCGGTTAACTGCCCGAAACAAAGGCGTCCGATTAATAAAAGAGATAAGCTTTATAGACTTTGACGTGAGCAGGTAGCACAACACGAGAGGTACTGAGCTTGCCGAAGTATTGTTTGCCATGATTTTTTTGGTTCGTTTTTGTACCAGCCTACCGGCAGGCAGGTCGACAAAAATGAACACGCTATCAAGATAACTTTCCTATAAAGATATAGATTGCTACACTCTTACCACTATGTATCTCTCTAAACTCTTTACCAAAACTTCTAAAGACTCCACGTCTGACGCACACAGTAAGAATGCTGACCTACTTATTAAGGCTGGCTATATTGCTAAAACCATGGCTGGTGTTTACAGTTACTTGCCGCTGGGCCTTAAAGTTATTCGAAATATTGAACGCATTGTTCGCGAGGAAATGGATAACCTTGGTGCCCAAGAATTATTAATGAGCAGCATGCAAAATAAAGAAGTTTGGGAGCAAACAGATAGGTGGAATGATGATATTGTTGATGTTTGGTTTAAAGCACCACTGCATGCTGGTGGAGAAATCGGCTTTGGCTGGAGCCATGAGGAACCTATTGGGGAAATGATGAAACAACACATTAACTCTTACAAAGATTTACCAATTTTTGTGTATCAGTTCCAAAACAAAATGCGTAACGAATTACGTGCTAAAAGTGGTGTGATGCGTGGTCGTGAGTTTATCATGAAAGACATGTACAGCTTTTGTACAAACGAAGAAGAGCATGAGCAATTCTACCAAGCGACCATCCAGGCTTATTTAAATGTTTATAAGCGTGCTGGTGTTGGCGATGATACATTTGTAACCTTTGCAGACGGTGGAGCTTTTACAGAGTTTAGCCACGAATTCCAAACTATTTGTGACGCTGGAGAAGATATTATCTATATTAACAGAGAAAAAAATATCGCCATTAATGAAGAGGTTCTTAATGAAAAAACGCTAACAAATCTTGGTGTAACACGTGATGAACTTGAGGAAGTTAAAACTGCAGAAACTGGTAATATTTTTAACTTTGGAACCCAGAAAGCAGAGGATTTAAACCTAAGCTATATCAACAAGGAAAATAATCATATTCCTGTGTTTATTGGATCTTATGGTATTGGAGTGTCGCGTTTAATGGGTGTACTTGTAGAAAAATATGCAGATGACAAAGGCTTAGTATGGCCAGAGGCAGTAGCTCCGTTTAAAGTGCATATTGTGCCAATTGCTAAAGAAGGAGAGGTAGCTTATAAAGCTGCTACAGAACTGTATGAAGAGCTTAAAACTAAGGGAATTGCTGCTATTTTTGATGACCGTGTTGATATGCGTGTTGGCCAACGTTTAGGCGATGCTGATTTACTAGGAACGCCATGGCGCATTGTTATTGGGCAAAAAAGCTTAGACAATGGTGGCTTTGAAGTAAAACGTCGTAATGCTGAAGAAGCTGAGGTTATCTCTAAAGAAGCACTACTCCAAAAATTAGTATAAGAGCATAGATTTTACGTTTTGCTAGCATTATATTTTGACACTGTACGTTTGTACACCTATAGTGGTGAACGTTCTACCACTTCTTTCTTTTTTATGGATTTAACACCGCACCAACGCACTGTTCTTAATTATATTTGCGAATTCCAACAGAAAAATAACTATAGTCCTAGTTTAGCGGATATCGCTATTGCCTTTGGTGTTAGCTCTAAAAATGCAGTGGCTAAAGTGGTGAATGCGCTTGTAAAAAAAGGGCATTTAGAAAAAGACCCTAAAGGCCGTATTAAAATTGTAGAACCAGCGGAAACTACTGTATTTGAAAGCAGTGAATCTAGCCTACCAACTATTCCACTATTTGGACCTATTGCAGCTGGACCGGTGTCCGAAGCAGAAGAACAAGTGGTTGATAGAGTAAATATCGATAGCTTTTTAGTTGATAAGCCAACCAGTAGCTTTTTACTACGCGTACGTGGTGATAGTATGATTGGTGCCGGTATTCATGATGGAGATTTAGTAATTGTTGAACGTGATGCTCACCCACAAATTAATGAATACGTTGTTGGTTTATTAGATAATGAAGGATACACCCTTAAAACACTGAAGAAAAACAAAGGTAAATACTACCTACAAGCCGAAAACCCAGACTATCCAGATTTATACGCCTTAGAAGAACTTCGTGTTGTTGGTGTTGTTCGTGGTGTTATTAGGAAGTATTAATTAAAAGGTGCTCACAGGATTGTAAACACCTTCCCTGGTCTCTACTGATGATTTTTTTAGATCACCTTCCTTTCTTGGTAGTAAAGACAAGAAAATATTTTATCGTATAGAGTGATTACTCGTCAAATGTTCTTTGGATAATGCTTTGAGTAACAATGAACAGTAATAGTCCTACCACATAACCAGCTACAACATCGCTTACATAATGTACACCACTATAAACACGTAGCAGCCCTAGTAGTGCCGTTCCGCTATAAAAACACCAACGGTATTTTGGATACACATAAGCTAATAAACCTGCTAAAAATACTGCATTAGCTGTGTGTGCACTCGGAAAACTAAACGTGTTTGGCAAATGTAAAACTTTTATTTGTAGATCAGCCATTATCTCGAATGGGCGAGGTCGAGCGATAAATAATTTTAATAAATACACAAACAATATTTGTGCTAAAAACCCATACAAATACGGTAGAAATTTAACGAATGATAATTTTTGAATGACCAATAAGCAGATAGCAATAACTGCTAACCATATTAACATTGAGTTAAATATATTTGATAGCAATATTATTAAACTATTCTGCCAAGATGCAGATACCGTAAGTAGTAGCTGATCGTAATGCGTAATGGTGTTAAACATTATAAATCTTTTAAAACCTCTTGAGCAACTGTTAGATAAGGATTTAGCTCTAGTGCTCTTTGTAACGCAGTTTTTGCAACTTCAACCCGTTCAGTTTTATTAGCGGTAACTCCTAGTAGCTCAAATGCTTTAGCATCTTCTGGATACAGTTTAATCATTTCAGTAGCTACCTGATATGCGTCTTCGAAGGCATTAATATTTAAAGAGCTTTCTATAAAGCCATAAAAACCATCTTGCTGTAATGGACCCTCTTTGTCTTTAAGGTCGCGATACTGCAGGCGTGCTGCGCTAAAATCCCCTGCTTCTATTGCTACTTTTGCTAACGCTACGGTAATTTCGTCCACTGGTTCAAATCCATTTGCTTTAGCACGACGAAAATAAACAGATGCATCTTCGTAACGACCAACTGCCCGGTAACTACGCGCAAGGAAGTATTGTATTTCTGGTTTCTGGCGGTCGAGTGTATAGGCTTTTTCAAGTGCGGTAATCGCCTGTTCGTACTCACCGATGGTTACACTACAAAAGCCTTGCATTAACCAGGCATCACGATACGTTGGTAATGCTGCACTAGCCTTTGTTGCTAACCCAATAGCTAGTGGGCACTCTTGAACCTCGGCTAACGCTCGGGCTAAAACTGTTTGTAGATGAGCGCTACTCTCTCTTTCGAATTGGTTGTACTCATCATATGCGTTTATTAACACTTTTGCCCTTGTGCGTAGTAGTGGATCCCAGCCATCTTCTACTGCTTGCAAATGCACTAATGCACCTTCTTGGTTTTCACTTATAATCGCTAACAATGCTTCTAGGTAGGATTTTTGCGGACTGTCTTCTAGTTGCTGAAGCTCTTCTTTTACCTGGCTTGTATTACCAGTGCGCAACAACAGTGAAAGTCGTAAACGGTCGATGTCTTCTCTTCGTGCACCACGCTCAGCAAGTGTTACCAATGTTGCTTCTAACCCCTCGGAGTCACTTAATTGCAATTGAGACTCAGCCAACTTACGCAAGCTTAATAAACTATTGTTTGTTGTGACAACTTCTTGATATAAGACCTTAGCCTGTTGCCAGTCGCCGCGTAAAGCTGCCTGGTCTCCAGCATGAAGTGTTAATAGTGTTGCATCTTGTGTTGCAATTGGCAAAGCAGTTACCACCGAACTACTACCTGTTTGCCGCACTACTTCTGGGCGCTGTAGAGACTCTTTAACCGTCTGGCGTAATTGGTACCACCATACTACTAAAAACGCAGCTACACACAGTACAGCTAGTAGTAATGTTAAGACCAATCGTTTATTAATGCGCAGGCGACTCATGAGTTGGAATTATAGAGAAAAGCAGGTTTGCCGTACAGTGATAGTTTGCACAGCTTTGTTACTTTTTTGGTTACAATAAAATAGAGGGGTTTATTGATAACTAATATATCTAATAATCTACAGACTGGCATCAGTATTTGTGCTATACTTTATAGATGCCAAAGACACTTTCTATCGGCAATGCGATATTTGATTTATTTATCCCTATTGATGACCATTTAATCAATGGTGATAATATCTCAATTCCTCTTGGAGAAAAACATAAACTTCATGATATTTTACGATCTTCTGGTGGTGGTGCTGTTAACACGTCTATCTCACTTTCTCGCCTTGGACACGACGCCTACTTTAGTGGAATTTTAACAGCAGATAGCTGGGGGCAATATATTCAGGAATGTCTAAAAAAAGATGGAGTAAAACTTGATGGTGCTACTCATTTAGAAAATGAAACTTCTAGCTTTTCGTTAATTTTTACCAGTTGTGGTGAGCGCAGTATTCTTATTAACCCTGGAACAAATGTGCACTTACACGCACCATTGTTGGACACTGAACTTATTTCGCAAATGGACTGGCTTTACCTTAACCATCTTTCGACTGATGATAACGATGTAACTAGCGTGCTTGAAGTACTAGTAGATCATGATATTCCACCACTAACATGGAACCCTGGTGGTAGCCAGTTAAAAAAAGGAATAAACGACAAGGTTAATAAAGCGCTTCTTAAAAAAACAACGGCGATTTTATTAAATACAACCGAAGCTGAATTATTTACTGGATTTAAAGACATGAATGCGTCTATGCGAATACTGCATGATTGCGGAGTTAAGTACTGTATTATTTCTGCTGGCAGCGAAGGTGTGTATGGTTCGGATTGTAAAACTATTTACCATTGTCCTGCGCTTTCTACAAACAACGACCAGCATACATGCATAGACACTACTGGGGCCGGTGACGCCTTAGGAAGCGCTATTACCAGTGCGCTTGCACATGGTAATACCTTGCCCGAAGCACTAAAAAACGGTACAATAAATGCAGCGAGTGTCGTTTCCTACTTAGGGGCACAAGCTGGACTACTCACACAAACACTACTTGAGCAGTGGCAGCAAAAATATCCCCTTTTGGTTACAGAGTCACCGCTTTAATATTCCCCTTAACCTATGTCACAAGATCTTGTTAAAATTCAACAATTAATTGATAGCGCTATGAGCAGCCTTAAAACTGCCGAGAGTATGCTACGAAAAACTACCGGTGTCACTAATCCTTTAACAGAAGATCATTTAGCAAAAGCGAAAGATGTTGCTGACCAAGCACCAGTAGGTGAAGGAAAAGTGGTTTACGGTATTTTTGATGGACAAACCATGATTGATGCTGAAGGTAATACGTATCCAATTCCAGCAAACTACGCTAGTAAAAGCAAGTTGGTTGAGACCGATAAGATGAAGTTAACCATTACCGAAGAAGGTAAATTTCTTTATAAACAAATCGAGCAAGTACCACGCAAATCTATTGTAGGCGTACTGATTCAAGAAGATGGCCAATATAAGGTTCTTTCTGATGGGAAATCATACCGTATTTTAATGGCATCTATTACGTTTTACCGTGCAGAAATTGGTGACCAAGTTACCATTTTACTACCAGATGGCGGCGAAGCACACTGGGGTGCAATTGATGGTGTTATTCCAAAAGCTATTGCCGAAAAACAAGCGGCAGATACTGTGGCGGAAGCAATGGAGGATGGTGAGCTAGCGCCGAAGATTGAGGAATAATTATTATTTTGACTTACTCTTAATTAGAAGATTTCCTCTTCTCTACTTTTTTATAACCAAAAAAGTAACAGGTGATGCCAAAGCGCAGATTACTCATAATGACAAATCGTCCTGAGTTCATCGCCTTGTGCATACCGATAATCTGATACAGCTGTAACTTGCTTAAGAACTGGCACTTTAAGTGGACGATTATTTTTTTTATGAATCATTACCACTTGGTTAAAAGCGTTATGCTCACCTTTTTTCCCTTCTGAATATATTTCTTTCTCGCCGTATTCGAGTATTGATAGTTCATCTTCATCTGAAAGTTGTGAGTATAATTTAGATAAAGGCGGCTGCATACCATCTCTTGGTAACCCAAGATCTGTTTGGATTACAGCCTTTCCTCCAACTTTTAATACTCTATGAATTTCTTGTAATGCTAAAAGCTTGTTGTAAAAATACATGTAAGAGCAATAAGAATAACAAATATCAAACATGTTTGATCTAAATTCATCTCTCATGTCATGACAATCAATTCTCTTTAATGTTTTTTCAGGTGTATTAAAATTATAACCCATACTCCAAATATCAACACCATAACCTGTACAGTTAAACTGCTCACATACGCCTTGTAATGCTAATCCATATGCACAGCCAATGTCTAAAATAACATTACCTGGTTGTATTGTTTTTTTCAGCCCTGTTGCCTCAAAAAATCGATTTAGCTCATCGGAATTATGTTTTTTTACACCATAACTTCGCTGTCTGGTCATATGTCCTTTTATTACCCTGTTTTCTTGATCAGACTTTGATATTTCCATAGTTGATAACTATACATTTTTTGTTAAAACATTCAAGTATTACCAAACCATTATTACAAATAATTATCAACTTAACATCTCGGCTAAAAGACTGGTTTTCTGCTATAATAATATGATTTATGTTAAAAAATACAACCTACATTACTGCCGGCCTTTGTTCACTACTACTACCAATTGTTAGCTTTGGGGCTACCATTGCTGGTGATAGCAGTGTAGCTGGTTTAGGATTTGATATCTTTGTAACCGATGTCCCTGCCAACACTGAACTAGAACTACTAGTATTACCACCTTACGGAAGCGAAGTTAAACAGACTTTTGTAAGTAATGATGCAGGTGAAGCTGGCATTGCAGTGGCTCCACTGCACACTAATAGTGCCGGTATTTATAAAATATTTATAGAAGAACAACCTGGTGTTAACTTTAGCTCGTTGGAGTTAGAGATCTTGCCTGATGTATTCTCTATTGATAACTCTAGCTTACAAATAAGCAATGAAAATGAAACATCACAGGGGACAATTTATACCATCTCTGCTATTGCACGTGATCGATTTGATAACTTACTACCCGACCGTACTATTCAATTAACATCTAGCCGTAGTACCGACACTATTACTGCTGTTACTAACCGTACTAATGCTGCTGGCGAACAAAAATTTACCATAGAAAGTAATCAAGGCGGAAACATGACACTTAGCGCGCTTGATGCTTTAAGCAATACACAGTTTAAAAATGCGCTTACTGTTAATGTTCAAGCTAGTGCTCCTGCAGTAGTAAATCCATATGCTCAGCAACAGCCATATGGAAATTTTGTGCCGCCATACCCTTACCCAATGCCAAGCTACCCAATATATCCTTATGGCAACTATGCTCCGCCATTCCAAGCTAGTTTACTTGGGCAAACATCTACATTAGCTGGACCTATTGATAATATTGAACTAAAAATTAATGGTAAAACTGGCCTTGTTACTGTACAAAAAGGAAACACGATTGACTCTATGACCATAACCATGAAAGACGCTAATGGAAATACTGTTGAAGGATTCACGGGAGAAATTCAATTTGCCTCTAGTGATACCTTAGCCGACATGGCAACAGCAATTACGATGTCTCCTGCGGCACTTGGAAGCAAGCTACTAGTGCTCTGTTGTACATTTTACACAGGAGGAGAGCAATTTGTGCAGGCTAGTTACTACGATGAAGCCACTGGCAATATTATTGAAGGCACTATTAGTATTATCGTTGAGGATCCAGAAGGTGGTACAAGTGGTAAAGGAACTATTGATATTACCTCTCATAATGATGGTGAAACGATTGGATCTGCCAGTATTGTTATTCAAGGTGAAGTTATGCGTGATAATGGCGAACCGCTTAAAAATGGCTCATTTATTGCCAGAGGCTTAATTAATGATGTTCCATTTTCTACTGATAGCGATGGTAAATTTAGCTTTTCTGGTGAACTAGATGCTGTAAAAACATCTCAGATAATTAGAATAGAAGCACCAGATGGAAATGCAGTTACGAGTAGCTTAAACCTAACATTAGACTTAGATGGACCAACATTAGAAGATGTAGCTTTTTTACCTACCAGCCCGTTAACAGGCCAAGATGTTGAATTTATTGTTAAATCTGAACCTAACTTAAAAAATGTTACTGCTATTATTGGTGCATTAACCGTTACCGCTAAAGAGCAGCCAAGTTTACCTGGTACTTATAAAGGTTCATTTACCCAGCAAAAAGCTGGTACGTACCAAGTAGCAATTAGCGCAAGCGACCTTATAGGTAATACTGGTGAAATTGATGCTGAAATTAAATTTTCAACACCTGATCTGGACATTGTCAAAGACGTACGCCTAACACCTGGCGACAAACAACTAACGGTAAACTATAAAGCTAGTTCTGATACAAGGGTAAAAAAATACCAAATATACTATGGTGACGAAGAAGATGTTTTTAGTAAAAGCTTTATGACCGACGGCCTTAAAACAGAATTTGTACTTGATGACCTTATTCCTGGTAAAACATACTGGGCAACTGTTACTGCACTTTCTGATAAACTTGAAAGTGCGAGGTCAGAAGTTGTGAGTGGCTCTCCTCTTGGAACTGCACTACAAGCTACACCTGGTCCTCAGCGTGTTGATTTAGCCTGGTTAAGCAGTGAAAACCTAGACCAATACCTTCAGCTTATTATTGAGTATGGCATTTCGGCTGATGCACTAACAGAAACAAGTGTTGTTGCTAATGGGCAACGTGCTCACCAGCAAAAAGATTTACTGAATATTGAGTACTTCTTTACACTATCTGGCTTAAATGAAGATGGCACAAAAACACTACTTGCTTCTAGTAGCGCTACTCCCCTAGCGATTGCTGGCGTACCAGTTGGAGTATCTGACCCTATCCCCAACGTTGGAACTATTGAAGTTGGTGGACCCACTATTACACCCAAGCCTGTTGCCCCAACACCTACTACCCCAGTAGAAGGTGGCGAGAATCTTCATGCTGCACCAGGTACCGTAAGTAGTGGTAGTGATATCATGTGGTGGCTCTACCTTGTTATTGCTCTAGCGGTATTACCGCTAACATTTTGGAGGCTTTCGCTTACTGCTCAACAAGTAAAAACAGAGCGTTTTACAAATAACATGGATCGTAAATACGCACAAGAAAAAGCTAACGTCGTACGATTAGGCTAGCAATATTAAAATTTTAGTCTTTTTTAATCTTTGCACTTTGCTCCATACGCTTACGGAAACGATCTACACGTCCGCCAGAGCTTAGTTTTTGTTCTTTACCGGTGTATACCCAGTGACACTGACTACAGCGCTCTACACTTACCTCTTCTACTGTACTAGGAATAGTGAACTTTGTTGCACAACTAGCACAAGTGGCTGTTGCTTTGGCGTGAATTGTTGGGTGAATACCGTCTTTCATAGTTGGGATATTGTAATCGTATTTTTTGGTAAAGCAAGAGCTTTTTTACACTTTTAAAGCATTAAAGGTTGCAGAGGTTGCAGAGGTGTAAAAGGTTTTCTATGCTATCTATAGCTTCAAACCTCTTAAACTTCTGCCACATCTTTCCCTTCTGCAACCTTTGATAGATTCTCACTGCCATTTAACCGCCAAACAATTTAACGAAGATCGCCACGAAACAATTATGCGAGCACTAGAATCTGGTGTTACAACCATGGTCTGCATTGGAGACACTTTTAAAAGCGCAGAAGATGCACAACGACTATCTAAAAAATATTCGGAAATTTATTTTACTGCTGGTATTCACCCGCATCATGCAGAAGACTGGATTGAATCCTCAGCCAATACTCTTAAAAAATATGCATCCGACCCACGTTGTAAAGCGATAGGGGAAATTGGGCTCGACTACTTTTACATGCATCAGCCTAAAAATGTCCAAATTGAAGCCTGTAAGGCTCAGATGCTACTTGCGCAAGAATTAGGACTACCAATTGTTTTACATTGCAGAGAGGCCGTTACAGACCTTTCTAAACTTATTGCAGAAACTAATACTATACATGGTGTCATTCACTGCTGCAGTGAGCCTTGGGCTGACGTTACTCCACTGGTAGAGCGGGGGCTACATTTATCGTTTACAGGCATTGCTACTTTTCCTAAAAGTGATGTAATTCGCGATACCATTAAACAGTGTCCGCTTGATAGAATGATGATTGAAACTGACTCCCCCTACCTGGCGCCTGTGCCATATAGAGGCAAGCGTAACGAACCTGCTTACGTGGTAGAAGTTGCGAAGTGTCTAGCGGAGGTTAAAGGATTATCATTGGAAGATGTGATTACCTTGACGACGGAGAATGCAGAGAGGTTTTTTAACTTGAAGTAGAAGAGGAAGAAAAAGAAGAAGGTGTAGAAAAAGATTTTTGTTGAATAGATGACTTTCGGAGCCTTGTCAGTAAGTAGCTTGTTTTTTTTAGTTGATTTTCAATTTTATCAAATATTTTTACAGGTAGGTATTGTAAGTCTTTCGATAATACTAACTGGTAATGTAGTTCTTCTATTGATGCGCAAGCAATTGTATAGAATCTACACTTTTCTGCTTTACTTGTTCTACCTACCCCTTCTGCAATATTACTTGTTACGCTCATTGCCGAGCGCCTCATCTGTGAAGTGAGTCCATATTTTTCATCCGAAGGAAATAATTTACTTTCCTTATAAGTCATCAAGCATAGCTGATGTGCTTCTTGCCAGGTTATTAGTTTTTCGTAAGGACGTTTCATAAGAGATGAATACTATCACTATAATTATAATTATGCAAATTTAACTGCTCAAACCTTTTATACACCTGCAATCCCTGAAACATTTTCAATGTTTAAAAAAATACCGCCTTACGGCAGTATCTTTTTACTTCTTTCAATCTTTTCCAGTAATTAGGCCTTCACTTTTGTCTTCGCTCTCAGCTGTTTAACTTTTGTTTTGGTTTCGTTCATAATAGCTACCAGTTCTTCGTACACATCGTCTCCACCTAATAGTGCCTTATCCGCTTCCATAAGCAGGGTAGAAAAATTCTTTAGTTTTTGCTTAGCTTCTTTAAGATCATTTTTCCCACAACGACTTTTTTCTAGGAATGCAATTAAGTCTAATTGCAGAGTGTATAGATCGTAAACGACGGGTAATCCTTTTGTAGTCATAATGTTTATTTGTAGTAACTAAATCAGATTAGTATAGCAAATCTTGCAAAAAATTGCAAAT
>CAYSVN010000038.1:0-11377 GCA_964434585.1 uncultured Candidatus Peribacteria bacterium
CATGATCATAGAGAGGATAAGTAATAGTTACTTTCTTCTCAAGTCCTCATGAACCCTAACGTAATACTTGCATAATATTAATAATATGTTATATTAACTTTATGTATGATCACTCATTAAACAAAGATTTAGCCCTTGAACGTATTGGTGCTCCAGACCAGGCAAAATCAATACTAGTTTCTGCAACAGTTCCAGCATCTTTAATTGCATCTACAAAAGCATTATTTGCAATGCGCGAACAGTGTTACCAGTCTGAAGAAAGTTATCGTGAGTTAAGTAATGAGTTTGAAGAATTCTCTGCCCAAAATGCAGATGATGATTATAAATTTCAAGAAACATTTATGCCACCTTTGCGTTCTTATGTTCAGCAATTTGGCGTTAACAACAATTACTATCCACCTTATTTACAGAAAGTTTGGATTGAAGCACGTCACTTATTTTCAGAACTACTACTTAATGGTTATGAGGCTGATGACAATGTTGAAGTTGTAGCTTATGGTACTAATAAAGGTGGCTTACTTTTAACAGTGGTTGATGGCGGTAAGGGACCACAAGATTCCACACAAGAACGTTGGAGACAGTTCGCGCATGAGCTAAGACAAGATATTTTGACAATGCCCTTGCAGCAAGCTCATGATCAAGTACTTCCTAAATGTCGTCGTCAAATTGGCTACGCTCCATCAGTTATTAAAAAATCTGAGCATGGCAATGCAACTATTGCTAAAGGTTTTAGAGGTAATGGCATTGTTAATATGATTAATGCTTTTAACTTTAGATTCGGATATGACACTAATGCTAACTGTCATGCTTTAATGCTACATTCCTTAGACCTTGCCTGTGATGCATTTGAGATTGCTCATAAGGACAAACATAATGATAAACAATACTGTTATAATCATTATGCGCCACTGCGTGAAGAAATAAGGAACAATGCTACAATTGATGACGCGTTCTCTGATTTGTAAGTATCCAATTTAGTAATAATGGTATCTATTAACTTTAGACTAAGTTTAATTGAGGGATGGTATAAAAACCTCTATCCTACAATCACTTATGTATTCAATAAAACAACTTAAAAACGGACTCCGTATTTTAACAGTTCCAAGCCAAGGCACCCAAGCAGTAACAGTATTGGTATTTGCAGGAGCAGGCTCCCGCTACGAAACACGGGAAGAACGTGGTATTAGCCACTTTTTAGAGCACATGTTTTTTAAAGGTGGTAAAAAATATACCAACACTAAAGAGGTTTCTATGGCGATTGATGGTATTGGTGGAGAATTTAATGCGTTTACTGGTAAAGAATATGCTGGGTACTACGTTAAAGCAGCCGTTGAACACACAGAGCTTGCGTGCGATGTACTAAGTGACATGCTGCTACATGCAACGTTCCCAACAGAAGAAATTGATAAAGAGCGTGGTGTTATTATGGAAGAAATGAAAATGTACGAAGATACTCCTATGTACCAAGTAGGCTGGCATTTTGAAAACTTGATGTATGGTGATAACAGCCTAGGCTGGGACACCATTGGTACTAAAGAGCTTATTATGGGTGTTACGCAAGATATGTTTAAAAAGCACCAAGAACAACTTTATGTAACTGACAATACTATTGTTGTAATGGCTGGGAATATTACAGAGGATAAAGCGATTGAGTTAGGCGAGCAGTATTTTGGAAAACTACCCAAAGGTGAACGGCAAACATTTGAGCCACATGATGGCTATGGTAACAAGCAAGTACTGCTGCGTACTAAAAAAACGGAGCAGTCGCACTTATGCATTGGCGTACCAGCGTATCCTGCCCGTAGTAAGCATCAATTTGCACTAAGGCTTCTTAGTGTTATTTTGGGAGGAAATATGAGCTCGCGTATGTTTTTAAACGTACGGGAAGCTAAAGGTCTTTGCTATTATATTAGAACTGGGGTTGATGAATATAAAGATGCTGGCGAACTAAGCACTAGTGCCGGGGTTGATAAAACGAGGCTTGACGAAGCTATTACCGCAATTGTCCAGCAGTATAAACTGATTGCAGCTGAAGGTATTACTGCCGATGAGCTAAAACGAGCAAAGGCATATGTGTTAGGGCACATGGCATTAGAATTTGAAGACAGTGAAGAACTTGCACACTTTTTTGGTAGACAGTCTTTAATTTATGATGAAACTTGGAGCATAGAACAGTACAAAGAAAAATACAGCGCAGTAACGGTTGATGAAGTAAATGCCTTAGCGACAGAGTTATTCCAACCAGAGAACTACCGCATGGTAGTGATTGGTGACGAGAGTGATGAAGAGCGATTGAAAGGATTGCTTTACGGATAATATTACCCCAATGAGAGCATCCCTTGCGGATGCGGTTTTTAATAAAACGCACCCATAAAGGGTGCTCTCTTGGAGGTAATGTATTATGATGTTTGTGTATGCAAAAAATTCGAGAAAATTTGGCATTGATACTCTTGGCTTTACTGCCACTACATGCCTTACTGATAACCGTTGGTACTAAACTTATTGCAGGACCTAACCAGGCGCCGCTAACAGTACTTGCTTTATGGAAAGAGGTTTTGCTGCTCCTTATTTTTGGGCTTTGTTTTTTAGAGTGGATTCAAAAACCTCATTGGAAGTTATCAAAAAAAATAAGCTGGTGTAGCGGTCTGTTTATCACACTAGCTTTACTAGTATCTGGATGGCAACTACTTAGCAATGACACTTACAGTATTAAACATATTATCTTTGGTGCAAAGTACTCTCTACTACCTATTATTATTTTACTGGCTTGTTCGCAAGTACAATGGTCTCAACAATTTTTTAAAAAAACATTACCAATATTTGTACACGTCGGCTTCTTTATTGCCAGTTACGGAATCATTAGTTACTTACTACCACCTAGCTGGTTTGCTTGGCTGGGCTATAACGAACTACACTCTGTGTATGAAGCCAGTGGACCCTTGGCGCCCTTTCAACAGCTTGGTGGTATGGATTTACGCCGCCTACAAAGTACACTTAGCGGCCCTAACCAGGCTGGATTGTGGCTACTAATACCATGGACTATTACCTTACTTGGAGTATTTAAAAACTTTAAACTTAAGCCTATTTTACTGTTTGGACTGTTTGATATTGCTCTTTTTTTAACGTTTTCGCGCTCTGCATGGGTGGCAGCATTTGTAATATTTTTAATATTGCTTTGGCAACACCGTAACCAGTACTACCCTGTTATACAAAAACTTCTTAAAAAAATTCTATGGGCTGCTGGTATTACCAGTGTGTGCGTGGTACTTATTGCTAGCGTCCTTAGGCCAGACTCTACCCGCGACCATATTCAAAAACCAATGGCTGCTATTGCAGAAATTATACGTTACCCACTCGGGCAAGGCCTTGGTGCTGCCGGCCCTGCTAGTAACCGTGTTAACGATACTTGCCTTACATTTAATGCTGGGGCAGATGTTACCTGGGCGCAGGCACACCCTGACCTTTGTATTTTTGTTAACAATAAACAGGTGCAACCAGAAGCTGCTTGTAGTTGTCCTAACCTACCAGAAAACTGGTACTTACAAATGGGGATAGAATTTGGATTACTTGGCTTTGTTTTATGGATACTGTTACTTTGGTTTATTCTTAAAGAGCGTTTCAAAATTTGGTTTATATCGTTACCATTTTTAGGTGTTTGTATTGCAAGTATGTTTTTACATAGCTGGGAAAGCAGTGCGGTTATGATAACAATGTGGCTCCTTATTGCTGCCTCTTTTTATAAATCCGACTCTTCATCATTATGAAAAAATTATTAGTAGCCATGGTTGCATTTGCAGCCTTACTGCCATTTGGATTCCAACAATCATCTGCGCTTAGCTGCCTTTACCAAACTCCCCAAGAGCGTTTTGACAACGCACATGTGGTGTATTCTGCAACAGCTGTTTCTGTTATTGAGTCGCAGGATGGTAGTCATCACTGGGCTGTTACGATTGGTACTATTTACAAAAATAATTCTGAGCATTTTACATTGGCAGAAATATTTGATAAACCATGGGATGGTACCACTAACCCTTCAACAAGGCTGCAAGCAGGAGAGGATTATTTATTTTATCTAGATGGCAACAATAGTCTAAATGCTTGTAACTACCCTACAAAAAAGGCTGATGTAGCTGAGGAGGAATGGCAGATGCTAGGAAATGGAAATCCTAATATTGAATTTGAACCATTTAGTGATGTGTCAGGTGATTACCCTTATCTAGAGGCAATTAATTGGGCACAGCAACAATATATTGTTGCTGGTTATAGCGATGGTACCTTTAAGCCGAATGCCACTGTAAATAGAGCAGAATTTTCTAAAATTTTGCTAGAGTATCTACCCGATACTACTATTATGGTTAACCCTGTTTGCACGCTTTCTTCTACACCATCTGATGTTGTACAAGATAGCTGGTACTTTAACTATGTTTGCACTGCTATTAATGGAGGATTTTTACGTGGCTACCCCGATGGAACTTTTAAGCCAGCACAAACCATTAATTTTGCCGAAGCAGCAGTTATTATTGATAGAATGATTTTACAAGCAGAATTTTGCATAGGCGATGATGGTTGGTTTAGTGAAACCAAATGTCCTGCTAGTAAAGTTTGGTACCAAGCATCGCTCGATAGACTAAAACAAAAAATTAGCATTCCAGCTAGTATTACTTCTCCCGAACATGCTATTACCAGAAGTGAAATGGTTGAGCTTCTTTGGAGACTACAGAAGAGTGTATAAGCTAAATTACTCCAAATACTTTTAGGCCAATTAGTATAATTCCAGCAATAATTAATAGAATAATAATTCCAATAATAATAACTGCCCACCAAATACGGGCTTTGTATTTTTCTATATCTATCCCAAAAAAGTTTTTAAGAATAAAGCCAGCAACTACCCACAGTACTGCGTGCATTATTGCATTTCGGAAGGAATATCTAACCCAAGAATGTTAAGACAAAGTGGGGCAATGTCTTTAAGGCCAGTAAGAGGTTCTAGGTCTGACTGGGTAATAACATCTGACTTAACAAAGGTCTGAATTTGGCTGGTAGTATGGCTTGGATTTGCAGTCTCACCGTCATCTAGCAACATACATTCTGCATTACCATGGTCGGATGTAATAATGTAATCATAGCCACTACTTTCTAACGCTGGCAGTAACTCTGTCAATTTTTTATCGATGGTCTCACACGCAATTACTGCAGAATCTAGCTGCCCACCATGGCCTACTAAATCTGGATTAGGATAATTTAAAACAATAAAATCATGCTCTTGTTTTTTAATCTCTATCATTGCTTTTTTGGTTAATTCTGCACTACTCATTTCTGGAGTTACCGCATAGTTCGATACTTTTGGGGACTCAATCATCATACGTGTTTCCCCTTTGTATGGTTTGTGATGTTGTGAGTTAAAGAAAAATGTTACATGGGCAAATTTATCTGTTTCGGTAATACGTAATTGCTTTAGTCCTGCGTTTGCAATAATGGACCCCAGGTTGTTATGCACGGTTGCCGGTGGAAACGCTATTGGTAAATGGTCTGAATATGGACCAATACAGGTTACATCTTTCACACGCACTTTGCGTGGGAATTCACGAAAATCTTCCTGCTCTAATGCCTCGACAATTTGAATCATTCTATCACTTCTAAAATCAAGCATTATCACAATACTTTCTTCTTTTATTGCTTCAAACTCTTTGGTTTTTACTGGGCGAATGTAATAGTCTGTATCTTCTAATTCTGGAGCTTCTACGTACCATCTTTTTACAGCATCTTGCAGATTTTCTATTTCTTCTCCTTGGCCATCTATCATTAAATCGTACGAAACTTTTGTTCTATCTGCGTATTGTTTATCTCTATCCATCGCAAAATACCTGCCTACTAACGAGGCAACCACACCAAGCTTCTGTTCGTCTATTTCTTTTTCTAGCAACGCAAAGTCGGTACAAAAATACTGCTCTGGCATATCGCGTCCATCGCTCACTAAGTGTAAATATACCTGCTTAACATTTTTTTGTTTTGCTAGGCGCAACATTGCATGAAAATGCTCAGAAAAACTATGAACCCCTCCCGAAGAATACATTCCAAATAAATGTAATGGCTTATCTTGTTTTACTGCCCTTTCGCAGGCTGCAACTAAAATTTTATTTTCGTAAAATGCGCCAGTTTTAATGGCTTGATTAATTTCCTCTAGCGGTTGCCACACAATGCGTCCTGCACCCATGGTTAAATGTCCTGGTTCGCTGGCGCCTTGTTGACCTTCTGGCAGTCCTACAGCATTGCCCGAGGCATCCATTAAACAGTTAGGTACTGTTTGTTCGAGATTATCGATAAATGGTGTACTGGCAAGCGTGCGAGCATTTCCTGGTCCTGGCTCGGCTACACCAAAGCCATCAATGATGATAAGAGCTAGTTTTTTCATAGGGTTATGATGCTTGTTGCATTGTATAAGGTCAAGAGGTCTAGGTGTTATAAAGTTTAGAGGTTAACAAAATTTAAACCTCTAAACCTTTAGACATCTAAACCTTCTGACTCTTACTTTAAAATGGCTGGGGATGTAAAAACTATCTTTAGCACGCTATTTATGATACAATAATATGATGAAAACAAACAAAATACACAATCGGCTCCAACATGTAGACGGCCTGCTTTGGGCGGTAGTTATTAGCATTGTTGTTGTAACCGTAGCGGCTGCACTAGGTAAAGCTACTATTAATATTACTGGTAGCATTCTTAATGCGCACCAAGTACTTACTATTGATGTAGTAGACACGCTACTGCCTAACTATGCTGTTAACGAAATTGAGGTTCTACGTGAAGATGAAGAGGGAACTCACCTACAAATTTATGCTCAAGATAATGTTATTTGGGGCATTGCTACTCAAGATACCAATGGATGGGCAATGGATGACTGGAGCGTTATGCATCGGTAGAAACTACTAAAGATAATCTAATCTACATCATCACTAATTTCTACTCAACTAAATTTAGCATTCACTCCTTCTCCTTCGATTAACATTTCATCCAGATTATATTGGCCTTCTGCTAAAACTTGTAGCGCTCCACTAAGGAGTTCACCTCTACGTTTTTTAAATTCTGGAACATCCATTTCTATGCCTTCAGGGTTAAAAACATCACTAATTAAATCTCCGAACTTGTCTGTAAGCTCCGTCAGTATTTTATAGTCTTCGGAGTTTTCTACTGTTTCAGAATATTCAATAGAAGATAAAGCCGAAGTTAAATTCGCCATCATTTCTGAATCATTATCATGAATAAGCGCTCTTAGTTCTGGATCTTCTATACTTCTTTCTGGCATAAGGGTTAAGGTAATTTTAAAACTTTGTATATATATTATAACATATATAATTAATTTTTACAACTATTGAGAAAGCAGATTACAGAGCCTCTGATTCCTGCTATTCTAGTTCTACATGAACCAAGAAGATTTTGTCCATCTCCACTGCCATAGTACGTATAGTTTACTAGAAGCACTCCCCCGACCAGAGGAAGTTGTTTTGCGCGCAAAAGAACTGGGACATACTGCTGTTGGACTGGCGGACAAAGGTACTACGTATGGCCTGTTTGAATTTTACCAAGCGTGTAAAAAGCATGATATAAAACCCATTTTAGGCATGGATGCGTTTATTGCAGCCCGGACCCGGACTGACAAAGAATCTGGAATTGATACCAGGCGTTACCCACTAGGCTTATTTGCAGAAAATTTAATTGGTTACCATAATTTGCTAGAGCTTGCTTCTAAGGCATCGCTAGAGGGAATGTACTACAAACCAAGGGTAGATGCTGAACTATTGCAACAACATGGAGAAGGTTTAATTGCGCTAACAGGGCCTATTTCTGGAGAAGTTCCCCAGGCGCTTCTTAATGGACATAAAGACCAAGCAATTGAGAAGGTTAAACAATACCAACAGTGGTTTGGCGAAGATAGTGTGTATTTAGAAATTATGGATTTACCAGCAGTGCCAGGGCAAAGTGAGGTAAATCAACAACTTATAGAGCTTAGTAAAGAATTAAATGTGCCACTAGTAGCAACTTGTAATAGCCATTACTGTACTATAGATGACGTTAATGCGCATGATGTACTGATGTGCATTCAAAAGAATAACAGAATGGATGACCCTGGACGTTTTACCATGCGTGATAGTGACCATTCTATGAAGTCGACAGCAGACATGGCAAAGCTGTTTGAACACGTGCCAGAGGCGCTTGCAAATACTAAGGTTATTGCCGATCGCTGTAATGTTGAGTTTCCAGAAACAGAGTATCAAATTCCAAGTTTTCCTTTACCTGAAGGTATTACAGATGAAGACCAATACCTGCGTGATGAATGTGAAAAAGGTATGATCAACCGTTATGGAAATGATATTCCCGAAGGGCACCGAAAGCGTTTAGATTACGAACTAGAAGTTATTACCAATATGGGATTTTCTGGTTACTTTTTAATTACATCTGATTTTGTAAGATATGCTAAAAAAGAAGGTGTAACGGTTGGGCCCGGTCGTGGTTCTGCCTGTGGGTCAATTGTGTCGTACTGTATGGATATTATTAACATTGACCCAATGGAGTACGATTTACTGTTTGAGCGATTTTTAAATCCAGAACGTGTAAGCATGCCCGATATTGATATCGACTTTGCAGATACTAAGCGTGATGTTGTGCTTGAGTATGTGCGCAATAAATATGGATCCGAAAATGTAGTGCAAATTTGTACCTTTGGAACCTTAGCAGCTCGGGCTGCTATTAAAGATGTTGGACGTGCCTATGGTGTGCCATTTGTAGAAATGAATGAACTGGTAAAACTTATTTCGGACCGACCAGGAACAAAATTAAAAGATGCACTGGAAACAAGCGAAATGCAATCTGTTTACACTAGCAACGACCTTTATAAAAAGGTTATTGATACTGCCTTAAAGCTAGAAGGTAAAGCGCGCCATATTTCTGTGCATGCTTGTGGTGTTATTATTACCCCAGAGCCAGCGGTAAACTATACCGCTATTCAACGCGCACCAAAAGATGATAAAACTATTATCACCCAGTACTCTGCACACCCACTAGAAGACATGGGTCTGTTAAAAATGGATTTCTTGGGACTCAGTAACCTTACCGTTATTCAAGAAGCGCTTAAACTTATTAAGTTAACTAGGAATGAGGATTTAGACCTAGATGGTATTAACATGGATGACGAACGCACCTTTAAATTGTTTCAATCTGCAAGGACAACTGGTGTGTTTCAATTGGAATCGGGTGGAATGAAGCGCTATTTAAAAGAGCTAAAACCAACAGAGTTTAACGATATTATTGCGATGCTTGCGCTATATAGGCCAGGACCAATGGAAATGATTCCCGACTATATTAAACGAAAAAATGACCCCAGTACCGTTGAATATACCGTTGATGAACTTGAGCCATTCTTAAAAGATACTTATGGAGTAATGGTTTACCAAGAACAAGTACAGCGTGTAGTGCAAGAAATTGCTGGATTTAGCCTTGGTGCTGGTTACCTACTTATTAAAGCGGTAGGTAAAAAAATTCCTGCACTACTAGAGGCTCAGCGTGATAAATTTATGGAAGGAGCTAAAGCTAATGGCCATAGCGAAAAGGTAGCCAAAACAATTTTTGACCTTATTGAACCATTCTCTGGTTACGGGTTTAATAAATCGCACTCTACTGGTTATGCCAGAATATCTTACGAAACCGCTTACCTTAAAGCGAACTACCCTGTTGAGTTTTTAACAGCGCTGCTTTCGGCTGATAGCCAAAATACCGATAGAGTGATGATTGAGATTGAAGATGCAAGAAGCATGGGTATTAAAGTTTTACCACCGGATGTTAATGAGTCATTTTCTAAATTTACTGCACTCCCTAACCCAGAAGAACCACTAAAAGGATCTATTCGTTTTGGACTAGCAGCTATTAAAGGAATTGGTGCTAGTAGTGTCGCAGAAATTATTACTGCCCGTGGCGAACATCCATTCACCAGTATGGAAGATTTTGCACAACGGATTCCAGTAAAAGTGCTCAATAAAAAAACGCTTGAGGCATTTGCAAAAGCTGGTGCGTTTGATAGCCTTGAAGAACGCGCAAAGATTCTTGCTAATGTGGAGGCAATTGTGGCCTTTGCTAAGTCTGCTGCTGATGTTACGGCAGATCAAGTATCTTTATTTGATGACGCAGACTTAAACGAAGCAAGTATTGAGTGGTACCCAACAGAACCTGCTAGCCGAACCCGAGGACTACAGTGGGAAAAAGAAGTAATGGGACTTTATATTTCTAGCCACCCTTTGGCGGGTATTAGCCGATATATGAAAAAGAAAGGAACGCCCATTAATGCATTTACTAATAAACAACTTAATAAAAAAGTAACTGTTGCTGGCCTACCCGAAAGCATAAAAACCATTACTACTAAACGTGGAGACACCATGGCTATATTAGTACTGGAAGACTGTACGGGTAAAATGGAGGCAACCATGTTTCCAAAAACGTATGCCGATTATATAGAACAATTGCAAAAACCTGATTGTATTTTAATGGTAACCGGTACGCTTAATGAGCGTATGGGGGCAAAACAAATTAGAGTGGAGTCTGTAAAAACTGCCTCGCTAGAAGCGGTTATTAAAAGTGCAAAGGACCAAAATTTATTTAACCAACAAGAAGCTGAAGAAGGTCTTAAACGTGAAGAGGTTGTAGAAGAAGATTCTGCTTCGCAAGCTTCGCAGAATCCTGAAACTAAGATTGAGCCTTACCGGATTATTGTTCCAGAAGGTTCACCTAAACTACTACTGCTAGAAATTAAGAAAGCACTAGATGCTCACCCAGGTAATACACCAGTAGAATTAACTGTTGGTAAGCAAGCCATGGCTATTCCATTAAAGGTAGCTGTTAGTGATGAATTGGAAGCGGATATTAAGACATTATTGGAGAAGTAGCTTTACCTAATGTTCATTTTTGCCGACCTGCCTGCCGGTAGGCTGGTACAAAAACGAACCAAAAAAATCATTCCAAACAATACTTCGACAAGCTCAGTACCTCTCGTGTTGTGCTATCTGCTCACGTCAAAGTCCATAAACATTATCTTATACTTATTTGTCGGACGCCCTTGTTTCGGGCAGTTAAGTGATCGACTTCTCCGCTCACAGAGCATGGTTCGGCTACGCTCACCACTGCACAACACTTCGTTAAATACTTGCTATCCTGAGCGTAGTCGAAGGGCAAACATGGTTTGTCATAAATTAACCTACACAATATTCGCACTGTGAATTTTGAGTTGCGTGGTTTCCAAAGGAGTGAGCGGCCATCCGCCGAAGAAGGATAGCAAACGACTTGGAATAAACCACCTGCGAAAAATTGTCATGTGCGAAACTTTTTTGTT
>CAYSVN010000039.1:0-11329 GCA_964434585.1 uncultured Candidatus Peribacteria bacterium
TACAATCGATTGACCCCATTGCTTGCGTTTAACTGCTTGTGGTGGGGTTTTTTGCCTATTAAAGCTGTAATGTTTTTGGTTCGTTTTTGTGTTCAAAACAATAACAATAGGGAGACATTGGCAAAAAATAGTGCTACACTTTCGTTCACACTTATGAGTGATTATTCATCCATTAACGTTTTAATTCTCTTAGGAGGAACCTCTAGTCGCTGTTGGCCACTACGAGACAAAATGCTATTTCCTATTGGTGGAAAAACAGCACTAGAACACCAAATAGAACGCTTAATTTCTGTTGGGCTAACAAACATTACCTTAGTTGCTGGTCACCATAATATAGAACTCGCAAAATCAATTTTTCCACAATACGAAGTACTCTTGCAAGATAACGACTTAGGAACAAGGGGTGCACTATTAGATTCACTTGGTAAATTTAACAGCGAGCCTGTTTTAATGCTTTCTACTAGTGATATTGTAGAAGCTCAGCTTTACATAGACGTTGTAAACAAAGGACAGCAAACCGGAGTAGACGGCGTGATTGTAGGACAAGAACGAACAGAATACTTCCCTGGTGGATACTTATGTATTGATGGCGAACGTGTAACTGCTCTACACGAAGCACCGCCACGTGGACAAGAACCAAGTGATATGGTGCATATTCTTACGCATTACTACCACGATGCGAGTGATATTTTAGACATTCTAGAATCAGTGCCAGATAATTCTCCAAATGGATTTGCTGAGGCACAAAACATTTTTTATACTGAAAGAAACTTCCACTACGTTCGTTATACTGGTGCCTGGCAAGCTATTAAATACCCTTGGTTTTTACTAGACGCCCTAGAGTATTACCAGCACGACCACACCACTCCTCAAATTGACCCTTCTGCCGAAATTCACGAAAACGCAGTAATAGAAGGAGGCGTTGTTATAGAAGCAGGCGTAAAAATACTTGCCGGCGCTATTGTGCGTGGCCCTTGTACCATTGGCGAAAATACCGTTATTGGTCATGGCACACTTATCCGCCAAAGTAGTATTGGTAAGCAGTGCGTTATAGGCCACAGTACAGAAATTGCCCGTAGTATTATTGGTGACCATTGTTGGACCCATAAAAACTATATTGGCGACAGTATTTTAGGCCACAACGTGGTAATGGGCGCCGGAAGTATTACGACAAACTTACGCCTAGACGCCAAAGAAGTAACGTCTGTTGTAAAAGGACAAACGCTAAGTACAAACCGTATAAAGCTAGGAACCGTTATTGGTAACAACACTCGGCTTGGTACACATGTAACTATTGAACCTGGAGTAAAAATTGGCCGTGATTGTTTGGTGCAACCAAAAGCTCATCTAACCCAGGATATTCCTGACAGTAAAATTGTAGGCGTTGAGCAGGGCAATATTACCGTATCAGAATTAAATACGAAGAATTTACCAGACCTTCAAACCGACGCCTAACATGACAAGCACACTTCTTAGCTTACTGCTATTAGGATTTTCGACATCCACAATTGCTGGCATTCAAGAGGTTCAGCTTCCGAAGGTGCCAACAGTTGCAGCACCGGCTACCGTTATTAATAGCGATGCACTGCAAGGGGTAACAGCATCCGGCTTTATGGTTTACGATGTAACCAGCGGACAAGAAATTGCCAGTCGTTCCAAAAGCAATCCCCTACCAATGGCAAGCTTAACAAAACTAATGACTGCCCATGTTATTAACCAGCATTATAAGCCAGAAGACCAAATGGTCGTACCAGTTGGAGTTAACGAATTAATTGGAAACAAGGTAAGAGTGCCGGCAGGCCTGCAAATTTCTGTACGCAAATTACTAGAAAGTCTGTTAATGTTTTCTGCTGGTGATAGCGCCATGACCATGGCCATGCACCACAGCGGTAGTGAAGATAACTTTGTACTAGAAATGAATAAGGAAGCCATAGCTATGGGGCTTAACAATACCTCGTTTGGTAATGCCGACGGTTTAGACCATTACGCCCAACGCAGTACGCCAGAAGATTTACTGTGGTTATTTTTACAAACGTTAAATCAACCAGAATTAAACCGTGCCCTAAGTAAACGCCATAGCTCTATTATTATTTCCGACGCCGAAGAAGGTGGCACCATTTGGTTTTCACACACACACCAGGCATTACTAAACGATGCCCGCGTTATTGCTGGTAAAACTGGTACCACCCCACAAGCTGGTGAGTGCTTAGCAACACTGGCCGAAATTAATGGTCGCCAGTATGCCATTATCATTCAAGGTTCTAAGGCTAGATACGACGACTTAAATAAAATATTAAGCGCACTGTAATTGACAAATATCGGTTTCAAGCTAGTATAAATACATCCTGCGTAGGATCTTTGACAAACCAGCCAGCAAACAATTTTTTCTAAATAAGAGGTACAAACGTGAGTCACAATTTAAGAAGATACGCCCTTTTCTCGTTATACACAAAAGAGGGTGGTGAGGTATTAGCCAAAGCACTACAAGACAAGGGTATCACTATCCTTGCTAGTGGTGGGACAGCCAAGTATCTCCGAGAACACGGGATTGATGTTGTTGATGTTGCAGACTACACCGGATTCGAGCAGTCGCCAGATCATCTGGTGGTAACGCTTCACCCAAAGCTCCATTTTGGAATCCTGTGTGACCGAGATAAACAAGAGCACATCGACTACATCAACGACCAAAACAAAGCAAATCTAGACGCCAAACACCCAATGGGCGTCATCGATTGGGTTGTGGTCAACTTCTATCCCTTCAAACAAAAATTGGAAGAAGAATTCCGCACGCGAAAAGTTGCCAAAAGGTACTCAGATATCGGAGGGCCATCAATGGCCAGTGCTGCTGCCAAAAACTCAGATTTTGTTGGAGTCGTCAATGACCCAGACGACTATGAACCAATTGCAGATCAACTCGATAAAAATGGTCAAGTTGACCAGGAAACTCGTGATGATTTACGACAAAAAGTATACAACAAAATTGCTGAATATTTTCAACAAATCGCTGATTTTTGGAAATCATTCCTGTAAATCTGTTAGTAAGCTACCAGCTGAATACAAAGATCCAAAAACCCAAAGCCCAGTCGATTTCGACCGGGCTTTTTTCTGTTATACTAAAACTCTATGAAACGCATTCTTGTTTTCGGCACATTTGACCATTTACACCCAGGGCATCGCTACGTACTAAACCAAGCAGCCAAGCGCGGGGAGCTTAATGTAGTAGTAGCACGCGATAGCACTGTTCAACGCATTAAAAACCTAACCCCACAACACAATGAAATGCAGCGCAAGCAAATGATCGAAGAAGCGTACCCCGATGCCAACGTTGTTCTTGGCGATACAAAAAATTACCTAATACCAGTAAAAGCAATTAAGCCTGACCTTATTTTACTGGGTTACGACCAGCGTTTACCAAACAATATCACAGAAGCTGATCTTGGCTGCCCTATTGAACGACTAGAGGCCTTCGAGCCAGAAAAATGGAAAAGTAGTTTATTGCGAAAAACCTCCCCCAGCCCCGCCTCTGCGAATGAGGGAAATAAAGTTGTGTTGCCCTGAGGAGTCAAATGCGCGATGGTTCAAGATGCCATTTTTTCGTATCTCAAAAATAACTTCTCACCACAACACGCATTTGGCGTCCCGAAGGGTCTTGAGCAACGTTTTTCCCTAGCTTTTTGTCTAAATTTCCTTTAATCTCCACGCCTAAAAGAAAGCAATAAAGTGTTAAAAATCTCAATATCAAATCAATCAATATTGTACAAAAACCTTTTCTTCCTTTTCTACTTCTTATACCTCTTAAACCTCTAACTCATGGAAATCCGAAACATTGCAATTATTGCCCACGTAGACCACGGTAAAACAACCTTGGTAGACGCACTTTTACAACAAGGTGGTGCGTACGAAGCACACGAAGAAGTTAAAGAGTTAGCCATGGATAGCAACGACCAAGAGCGTGAGCGTGGTATTACTATTTATGCTAAAAACACTTCTATTGCTTACAAAGAAGGTAAAATTAACATTGTTGATACACCTGGGCACGCCGACTTTGGTAGCGAAGTAGAACGTGTACTGCGAACAGTAGACTGTGTACTACTAGTAGTAGATGCTCAGGAAGGACCAATGCCACAAACAAAATTCGTTCTTAAAAAATCGTTAGACCTTGGCCTAAAACCAATTGTAGTTATTAATAAAATTGATAAACCAGCCCAACGTGCAACCGAAGTACTAGATGAAGTATTCGACTTATTTGGAAGCCTTGGCGCGAATGATGAACAGCTTGATTTCCCAGTGGTATACGCCATTGCTCGTGACGGAATTGCCATGAACGAAGTTGGCGGTGATAGCAAAGACCTAACACCATTATTCGAGATGATTGAAAAGCACGTACCAATTGCAGAGCAGAATTTAGATGCACCATTTAGAATGCAACCAGCACAACTTAGTTACGATAAGTACGTAGGACGTATGGCTGTTGGTCGTGTGTACGAAGGTAAAGCAAAAGTTGGCCAACAGGTACACATTATTGGTATCGATGGAAAAACACGTGCATCAAAAATTACAAAGATTTACTTAGCAAAAGGCCTTGGTAAAGTAGAGGTAGAACAAGCACTAGCTGGAGATATTGTAACCATTGCTGGAATCGCCGATATTGATGTAGGAGAAACCATTACCAGTGATGCAAGCGTAGAACCACTACCAGCCATCGCTATTGACCCACCAACAATCTCTATGACATTTGGTGTAAATACTTCACCATTTGCTGGTCGCGAAGGAACACTGCTAACAACACGCCATATTGGTGACCGTTTAGCGCGCGAAGTAGAAACAAATGTAGGACTAAAGGTAGAAGGTGTACCAGGAACAGATAGCTACAAAGTATCTGGCCGTGGAGAAATGCACTTAGCCGTACTTATTGAAACCATGCGCCGTGAAGGATTCGAATTACAGGTGTCTCGTCCAGAAGTTTTAATGCAAGAAGTTGATGGCCAAAAAATGGAACCAATGGAACAAGTAACCGTAGATGTTCCAGAAGAAAGCAGCGGAACCGTTATTAACATGCTTAGCCAACGTAAAGGCGAAATGACAAACATGACGACTAAAGAAGGCCAAACACGCCTTGAATTTATGGTACCAACCCGTGGCCTCCTTGGTTTTAGAAGTGACTTTATTATTGAAACCCGTGGAGAAGGAATTTTAACCAGTGCCTTTTACGAATTCCAACCTTACAAAGGTGCAATGCCAGGACGTGCACGTGGTGGCCTTATTAGTATGGAAAATGGTGTAGCAATGGCATTCAGCCTTTGGAACCTACAAGAACGTGGTAAGTTATTTATTGGCGCACAAACCAAAATTTACGAAGGTATGATTATTGGCGAAAACAGTAAGCCAGACGACTTAATGGTAAACGCCACTAAGAATAAAAAGCTAACAAATGTTCGTGCCAGTGGTACCGACGAAGCTATGAACCTAATACCGGTACAGCCAATGCTATTAGAGCGTGCTATTGAGTACGTAGCTGATGATGAGTTAGTAGAAATTACTCCAGAAAGTATCCGTCTACGTAAAAAGCTGCTTAAAGAATCAGATAGAAAAAGAGCTAAATAATAATAAAAATAACAAATTAAATAGACTCATTTCGGTGGGTCTTTTTAAATAAATAATACCTCAACAGTAACAAGGAAAAGTGTAAAATATTTTCTTATGATTATGAAAACACCAGAAAAAAAGGTGGTTCCAACTACTGAATATGCAAGATTACGAGAAAAATTAGCAACAGCAAACATTGTTGCCTATGGCGAATTATTAGTAGAGGTACGAAATTTTGATGAATACATAACTCAGAATCATGCACTAACAGAAGATGATATTGAAGACCGGTTACCAGGCGCTGACCACAAAGAAAGAATGATGATGCTGGAGGAGGCAAAAACAAGTGTGCTACGAACAGTTGCTACCCAAAAAGCAAAACAGGGTGAGCTACATTTAGCAGGAGATGTTTTTAACATGTTAGAAAACATTAAAACCATCGTGACCATTAAAAACCAACAACAAGAAACCATGCGTGCCATTAACACAACATTAGTTGGGCCCATTGGAACCAAAGGTGCACTAGGGGCATTTATTAAAATGAAATTAGGTAGCATTTTACCATGGCTAGAAGATAGTGATAAAGAGCAGGGTATCGGTGCGATTGTTGGCAAAGATAACTCCACTCCATTATATGATAGAGACAATGGACCCATTCGTGACTGTTTAGCAAATGAAGAAATTCGTGCACATATTGTAGAAACAGCTAGGAAAAATGGTGTCTTTTACACTAGTACTATTGCCATGGGTATGACACGCAACTTTAAAGACTTTACCACTTTATTAAAAGAGGTAAAAGAGGCAGGAGTTACCATTGTGCTAGACACAAACTACCGTCCATACGTAATGGATGAATGTTTTAGTGATCAAAATATAGAAGATCATCAAGATGCATTTGAGCAAGTACTAGAACACACCGATATTTTATTAAGTGGCGTAGAAGATCTTAGAAAAATTTACAGTAGCGATGAACATGTCCCCGGTAAAAATGAGCAGCCAAAAGCAGAAGATCCAAACGAGGTAGAATATTTCTTTGAGTTATTTAAAGAAAAAATGCCAGGTAAAATGATTGTTATAAAACAAGATGTTAAAGGAGTAAGCTGGTTGAATGAAGACGGTGACATTGAATTTTGTAAGCAAGTCCATAATATTGGTAAACATGCTATTGTTAAAGATAAAACTGGAGGTGGAGACAGTTGGAACGCAGCTTTCTTAACATTTATAATGTCTAATCCGCACACATCAATTATGGAAGCAGCAGACTTCGCCAATCGTGTTGCAGGTGCTGTAGTACAAAAAGAAGGCGCAGTGGTACCTGCTCATAAACTAGAGCCACTTCTAGCATAATAAGCTATTGATACAGAGAAAAAATAACAACAGGTAAAACAGGCATAGAAGACCTATATGTCATAAATAATGACGAGAAGTAACGTATTAAGAAGGCCTTAAATACGCTATAATAATACTATGCTCACAAAAATAATCAGTCATATTTCTTTGCCTTGGGTCGTAACCGTATCTGCTTACTTAATATTAGTAACCAAGATGTTTTTTCCACACCATCGGCAAATTGCATTAGGGTTATTTTTAGTAGGAATTGGGCTATTTATTTGGGCTAGTTGGGCACGGTGGCAGCAAATTAATCAATTAGCCGCTAACAGCACGTTATGGGCACATAAAGGCTACACGTTGCTTGGAGTACTACTTATTATGTCACTCTATGTGTTCTTTGTACTATTCCCTGTCCAAAAAACAGAGCTTAGCTCATTAAATAAGCAAGAATTAAAACAGCACATTCAAAGTGACCAAAACTTACTACGGTATCTAGAAGATTCCCTACAAGAAACAACAGAGAACCTCTTGGCGTTCGACTTACCAAATGTAGACCCAGCTACGCTGCCTACTGCAAAAAAAGAAGAACTAAAAGAACAATGGACATTATTTTTAGAAGATATTTTTGAACTAGATATTATTAGACAAAAGTATCGTGGATTTTTACATATTGGTGGTATAAGGGCTAACGACGACCGCCTACAAGCATTCTTGCTAGCATACGGTGCATATGTACACCAATACAGTGCTATTTTTAGTATTAGCAATGCTGCAAATAATAATAAATTTATCCAAAGAATTTTAAACGAGTCAGATATTCAGCAACAAATTCCACCCAATCAATTTGCATACTTTAGAGCAAGCTTAACCCATAGTGATGAGCTTGTACGCTTAGCCGGTGGGCACGCATACTTAAAATTACACCAAAAACGCTTAGAGGCGCTTTCAGATCAAGTGCCAGAACTACAAGAAAAGCTTGCAACATTACGCTCAGAAATTACTGCGTTCCCAAGCTTGCTTGGTAAAAGACCAATGGACACGTTAGAAAATACCGCATTTACTTCGTGGTTCCCTATCCAAAAAAATGTCGCACTTGGTATCTCTTACGTACGTGTGGCCAGGCGCGATTACTACATTACACCAGAAATACTGCAGCCATATATTAAACAGTTAGAACCGGTAGATGTATTAATTCAACGTCGTAATTGGCATATGACCAATAGTGGTATTCCAGGATTCTGGCCACATGCCGCATTGTACACTGGTACATTAAGCGAGATGGATCAATATTTTGCCGGCGTAGCTCCATTAAAAAATAAATCTATTAGCACATTCATACAACAAACTCATCCAGAGATTTATAAGCAATACCAACAACTAGACGAAGAAGGTTACCCATACCGTATTATAGAATCTATTAGGCCGGGAGTGGTACTAACTTCTTTAGAACAAAGCGGAAACGCCGACTACCTTTCAGTACTACGCCCTAAAATTAACAAAGAGCAAAAACTAACTGCTTTATTAGAAGCATTTTCCCACTTTGGAAAGTCATACGATTATAATTTTGATTTTACCACACACGATAGTTTAGTGTGTAGTGAGCTTGTCTATACTTCACTTAAAAAAGCTAAGGACTTTAATATTGTCCCTAGCAGCTCTAACGGCCGACTGCTTTATACACCAAACCAATTTGTAGAAAAATTTGATAAAGAATACGGAACGCCTGAGCAGGAATTTGACTTTGTATTCTTTCTAGAAGGACAAGAAGGTTCTGGAGAAGTTAAAGAACAATCGCTCGAAGAATTTAGAAACAGCTGGGACCGACCTAAATGGAGCTTCCTACAAAACTAATGTCTTGGGGGCTTGCATTATCTGGCGGCGGCGCAAATGGACTAGCAAATGCTGGAGTTCTTAAAGCATTAGAGGAGCAACATTTAAAACCAGACTACATTGCCGGTAGTTCCATGGGCGCACTGGTAGCAGCACTGCATGCTACTGGACACCCTACCAGTGTCTTTGATGACCTTGCAAGTAAGCTAAGCCTACGCAGCGTGCTAAGATTAAAAAAAATACCATTTAGACACGGTTTACATAGTGGGCTTGTGCAGCACCAAGTACGTAAATTTTTACAACCACTACTAGGCAATGCCACCATTGGTGATTGCACAACACCATTTGTATGTTTAGCTGGTAAAGTAAAACACCCTATTAAATGGTCTAAGGTATTAAAGCCAAATTTTACAGAGTATTTTTTAAGCAGTTTCCAGCACCATGTTTTTCCACCAGAAACCAATATTATCGATGCCGTAACAGCCAGTAGCGCCGTGCCCGTTATTTTTAATCCTTATAAAATAGAGGCTCAAGAATTTATTGATGTTATTTACTTTGGAGCAATACCAATTGAATTTTTACAAGAAGCCTATAAACCAGATGTTATAATTGCCACCGATACCAACCCTTACTACAACAATATTTATAAACGATTACCACAGCATGTGCACACGTTTATTAAAGACGGCTATCAATCTATAGAGCAAAGTAAAAAACTTGCTAACCTTTGTTTATGGCCTAAATCCATTGCAGGTATTCACCGATTTGATAAAACCAAAGATTTTATGGAGACTGGACACCAAGAAGCAACAAAAAACCTAGCAGAAATACTACAATTAGTAGGTAAATAAAATCGCACTATCGAGAGTGGCTCTTGTGGCTTCCAAAGAAGCGAGCGGCCATCCGCCGAAGAAGGATAGCGAGCGACTTAGCATAAGCCACTAAGCAACGAACGCAGTGCGAAACTTTTTTGTTACTTTTTTGGTTACAAAAAAAGGAAATATAAAGTATAATGATATTCTAGTTCATTAACTTCGATGGCTTTTATAAACAACACCCATTCGCTACAAGTTAGTCATCACCATGTCATGGTGAGCTTGTCGAACCACATGGGGATGCCAGGCTTTGACAGTGTGATTTCTAGCCCGGCCGTGTTTCTGTTCGGGATGGTAACGGTTCCCGATACCCACTTGTTACAACCCTATTTGCAGAAAATTTTGCAACTCGTGCCGTTAAAAACGTACGCAATGCTCTTGGTAACGCTTCAGCTGTAGCTTTCGCTCCAGTTCGTGTTGCTGTAGCTGCGTAAGTGTAACGCACTTTAAGTTTTCCTTAGCGAAAACGTGTCTCTTCGCCGATTCTCGCTGAGCGTCTGAGGCATTATTAGCGAGATGACATTAAAACTTGATGCGCTTTAATGTGACATTAGCATCGACCCTCTCTATTTTCCTTTGCCTTTTTCCTAGTAAATAGAGCGATCCGAAATAAGGCATAACAGTACTAACCACCGGTCTACACGCTGGACGCGGGTTCAATTCCCGCCATCTCCACCAATATTTATAAAAAGAGCCACAGTTTTTACAATATTTTTATTTATGAATATTTTTAAATTAATATTTGCATTATTATTAGCAGCTCCAATAAGTAGCTCTATGGCAAACATATTTAAAGACGTGAGTGAAATAACACGTGATAACCAGAATTCTAAAATAATGCTTGATGCATTTATGTTTTACTGGGAATTTATATTATTAGGATTAATAATTACAGGTGTAATAAATACATTCACAAAAAATAATATACCATTAAAAATTGCTGCCAGGTGCAATGTACTCGGTAGTTGCTTAATGTTAACCACATTCGGCATATTAACAAATAAAAACATAGCACTATCATTATTAGCCAAATACTTAACACAAATTGGATTAGCGTTATTTTATTTAGGAATCTCATTAATAATTATTGAACTTATAATACAATTATTTTTAGAGTTTAAGAAAATAATACTTAAATAAATTATGGATAAAGCACAACAAGTAGCAGAGGCATTCACTAAAAAATTTCCTGATTGTAAAGATTATTCAAGTAGACCAAGTATAGAAAGTGTAGAGGAATTTATGCGGCCCTTTGCACCAATTTCGTATGAAACACAGCACCAAATTGATCAATTACTTAGAGAAAAAGGCTTAACATCAACGGGTCTTCATTGTTGGTGGGAGGCAAATTTTGCTGTATCTGGAAATGGGCCTCATCATGAGCACGCTTTAAGGTTTTTAATCATGGACCTTTGTACATGTGTTGTGCCACATTTACCTGATGCAATTGATAACGCAACTAATGAAGTTGATAAAAGACTAATAGCTTTAAGAAAAATGTGGGAGCAGTGTAGTGGCGATGAAATTCAGTTTCATAAATTATTAAAACGATAAATTATACATAAACATCTACACCACATTTAACATATTCAGCTATGGGTAACAGTGGTAATAATGATATAATACTAAATCATTAATTACCCCATATTACTATGTCTAAACTAACCATTGCTGGAATAACATTCATTATTCTTGGTTTAATATCT
>CAYSVN010000040.1:0-11286 GCA_964434585.1 uncultured Candidatus Peribacteria bacterium
GCGTAAATGTAGCCTTTGAAACCATGGGTAAACATAGCCAGTTTGGCACGCTGGAAGAAGTGTTAAAGCTAAGTAAGCACTTTGGTATTTACCCAACGGTGGACTTTGCCCATATGCATGCTCGGGCTAATGGTGGTTATAATTCTGCAAAAGAATTCCACCAAATTTTAGATACGTATGAAGAGTACTTAGGGAAGGGGAGTTTAGGTACGATGCATATGCACTATAGCGGTATTGAATATACCGAGAAAGGTGAGCGTAAACATTTACCGCTTAAAGAGAGTGATGCTAACTGGAAAGCTCTAATGGAAGTGCTTAAAGAGCGCGAAGTAGGCGGAGTGTTAGTTTGCGAGTCTCCAATACAAGAAATAGATGTGATGTTACTTGAGAGTTATTACGGTAGTTTATAATCCATAATATATGTCATTAGCACATCTTTTGCAAAACTTATATCATGATACTCACTTTCTGCATCATTTTCACATTCTGCATATCTTGAACGCAATGTTTTAAATTCTGGCGAAAGAATAACTTTGAATACATCTTCTCTATTACTGGATACTACTGCTTCTGCAACTTCGATAGCATCTGCAAAGTTAATATCTTTTTGAGTTAAATCGTTTAATGTTTCAACTTGGCTTTTTCTCTTGGTAATTAATTCTTCCAGCGTGAAACCTTTATCTCTTCCTTCCTTTGCCTGCTTTAGGTCTTCAGTGTCGATAGATCTTTTTAATTGTTCACTGGGTTTTTTCATATCTTCTTCACTTAACTCTGTAAGAAGAGACATTATTTCTATCCTTGCTCCACTTGGAACTATTCTAGTTGTTAATAAGATTTCATCTAGGTTGGCTAATTTTGATAATTGCATTTGATCCATATGAATATATTATATCATTTTATTTATATTCAGTCTATTATACATAACTACTTTCTGCTATAATAATAGTATCTATTTAACATTTACCTGTATACAAACATGAACATTGCTATTAATGGTTTTGGCCGTATTGGACGCCAAGTGCTCCGTATTATTTTAAAAGACCACCCAGAGCTAAACGTGGTACTTATTAACGATTTAACAGACGATGCCACCTTGGCACATTTATTTGAATTTGATAGCACATATGGTCGGTTTGAAGGTGGTGAAGTAAGTGTTAAAGATGGAAAACTGGTTACAGACCAAGGTTCTATTGCTTTAACTTCTTTAAGAGACCCTCTAGAATTGCCGCACAAAGAGTTAAATGTAGATTTGGTACTAGAATGTACTGGTGTGTTTAGAACGCGTGAGAAAGCTGCTATGCACTTAACAGCTGGCGCTAAAAAGGTAATTGTATCTGCACCTATGAAAGATGCAGCTGATGGAACATTCTGTATTGGCGTTAACCATGAGCTTTATGATAACGCTACCATGCATGTGGTATCTAACGCTAGCTGTACTACAAATTGCTTAGCACCAATGGTTAAAGTTCTACACGATGCCTTTGGTATTGAAAGTGGACTGATGACAACGATTCATAGTGTTACTAATGATCAACGTATTTTAGACTTACCACACCGAGATTTACGCCGTGCCCGTAGTGCAATGCAAAATATGATTCCTACCAGCACCGGTGCTGCTGCTGCCGTTGGCCTGGTTATTCCAGAATTAGATGGTAAATTAAATGGCTCGGCTATTAGAGTACCAACGGTTACAGGCAGTATTACCGATTTAACCTGTAAATTAGCTAAAAATGTAACCGTAGAAGAAGTTATTAAAGCTTATGAAGCTGCAGCTAATGGGCCACTTAAAGGTGTGTTAGGTGTTGAGCACCGACCGCTCGTACAAAATGATTACGTAGGTGATAGCCGTAGCTGTATTATTGATGCACCAATGCTTAAAGTTATGGATGGTAACCTGGTTAAGGTTATGGGTTGGTACGATAATGAATGGGGCTACAGTACCCGCATGGTGGAACTTGCAGCTTTGATGTTAAAACAGCTTTAGCCTTCTATTATATTTAATAGCGCTTTTGCAGTTTTCTTCCAGTTAAATTTTTGAGCATGCTGTTTATCGGCAATTGGTTTTGTTGTTAAAACTTCCTTCAGTCCATCAGCAATAGACTGCACCGAGTTTGGGTTTACCAGCACACAACCTGGTCCTGCAACCTCTTTAAGGCTGCCACGATTACTTGTAAGCACAGGAATTCCCCTCAGCTGTGCTTCGAGTACCTGCAATCCAAAGCCTTCGTAAAAAGAGGGGAGCGCCATGCAGCTAGCATGTTGCCAATAGCTTTGAGACTCTTGATAACTTACATACCCTTTCCATTCCACACCTTCGGACGCTTTAGCTAATTCTACAATGTCATCATCATTCCAACCACGTCCTCCAACAAGGTAAAGTTTGTACTGCTTGCGCAAGGCTTCGGGTAATTGATTGTAAGCTTTTATGAGTCCTAACTGATTTTTACGTGGGTTTAAAGTGCTACTACATCTTGTGGTCCACCGGCGTAAATAGGTGTGATTGGCACATTAACGTTTGGAAATAATACCTGTAAATCGTCTGCCGTTGTTTTGGAAACGGTTGCAATATTTTTTACATTTTTAAGAACTTTAGGCAATAGTAATCGCTCTATCCACTTTGCTTTAAATTGGTGAGAATCAGGCTGAAAAGCAATCATATCGTGCACAATAACTGTTGTAGGCACATATTTTGCGACAAGCCATGGAGTAATGTAGCTTGTAGGTGCAATAAAGTGGTCTATGTTATTTTTTCTTAACCATTTAGCCGCTTTTATATGCCACTTTATACCTTTTTCTGCTACTGTGATAACCTTTGCATTTTCTGTTTTAAATGGAATGTCAGTGGTATCTGTTAGTAAATAGAGTTGATGCTCTGACTTTAAAAGTTGCGCTGTAACTTCGAGCGTCCAGCCACCTTTACCAGCACGTTTGGGATTACAGGCCTCTCGTATATCAATAGCAATATTCATGAAAAAGCACTAGTAAGAACGTCCATGGTTTTTTTAGCTGCTGTTTGCCACAACCAAACTGGTCGCTGCAAAGGGCGTGGTGGTAACTGCTTTAAAGCTTTTAACCAATGTTGTTTTTGCGGAGGTAGTAGCACTGCCTCATCTGAAGCTACTTCATCAATTGAGCTTCCCATCATAGCTATTACTGGGCAATTACAGCTTTCTGCCTCTGCAATAATAAGACCAAAACCTTCTAGTAATGACGCAGTCACAAAACATCGAGCTCCACTATAAAGCCCTGGCAGGTCTTCATCTGGTACATTTTGTAGCCATTTCACATTTTTTGGTAGCGTTAATGACTCTACCCCCGGCCCACCACTTACTAATACTAATTCTTCTCGAATATTACTTTCGGTAAATACATCAATTAAAAATGGAATATTTTTATGCACCTTGCTACCGCCTACATATAAAATATATGGTTTTTTTAAGCGATATTTTTCTTTAGCACGGTTAATAACTTTTTGTGGCTGCGGTGTAAATGAGTGGTGTATTCCATGGTGAATCACTACTGTTTTTGTAGCAATTGCTTCGCCATAAAATTTTTGTAGTTCAGACTTTGTAAAGTTGCTAACAGCAATAACTTGCTTAGCATTAGTAACAGCGTATTTCATTAAAAAACGATACCCTGCTTTTTTTAATAACGATACATCTCCTGGATGAGTATGTAGCGTTAAATCATGCACGGTTACAACATAAGGCACAGGACAACGCATTGGTACATTAAATTGTGTAAAGAGCATTAAATCTACCTTACTTTTTTTAATAAAGCTGGGGAATTTTAACTGCTCCGCTAAAGAATAATGCTTTACAGGAAACTCAACTATTTTTACATTATGAATATTTTTTATCCATGCTTCCTTTTTATTAAAAACGAATAATACAATAGTAGTATCAGTATTTAACATAGTTATTGCTTCTACCAATTGGCGTGTGTAACTAGCAATACCAGCTTGGAAACGGGCAAATCGACAATCGATGCCAATGGTGGAATTTTTAGGTATACTATTACTCATGATTAAACAGCTTTTAATTGGGACCAGTATAACAGCTTTTGATAGAGAATGTGTATTGATGTCTATTTTAGATTGCGACCGTAGTTGGTTATATGCACATGATGATACCGAGTTAACAGATGTGCAGTTGCAAGAATTTAACGATGCTCTTAAGCGATTATCTAACGATGAGCCATTGGCACATGTTATTGGTCATCATGATTTTATGGGCTATCGTTTTATTGTTAGCAATCAAACGCTTATCCCTAGGCCTTGTACAGAAACTTTAGTAGAACTTACTGAGGATTTTTTAGTATTACCACATAACTTTACACAAGAGATTGATAGCGAAATTGTTGCCATTGGCCGTATATTAAAGCCTGCAACGGGTGTTATTAACATCGTTGCTGATATTGGTACAGGCTCTGGCTGCATTGCGCTTTCGTTAGCTTTACGACAGCCAATATTAACAGTTATTGCCACAGATGTTAGCGAAACCGCCTTAGAGGTAGCAGCTTCTAACGCGCTGCTGCACAACCTTAAAAGAGTAACATTTAACTGCAGTTCTTTATTAGAAGCTCTTAATAATATTAAAGAACCGTTTATTGTTGTTAGTAACCCTCCTTATATACCTTCTACCATAACGTTAGATGCTTCTGTAGCGAACTTTGAGCCTCATAAAGCACTATTTGCTGAACATGATGGATTAGGTGTTATAAGGCCGCTTATTGAGCAAATGATAGAACATCCATACTGCATTGGTTTTTGTATGGAGTGCAGAGCTGATCAAGTATATGCAATAGATGATATGTTAAGATAAGCATTTAAGGTGTCATTCTGAGGAGTCAAGTCTATGGTTCGGGATGCCTTTTGTTTCACAAAACGCTCCTCACCACGACACAGCTTGGCGTCTCGAAGGGTTAAATCTTAAATGGATTTAATATGTCTGTAAAAATATGAACGACAATGTCGCGGTCTATTTGTAGTAAAGAAGGTGCAAAGGCTAATAAAAACATAGCAATTAAACAAATAGTCATGCAGGTAACCTCTACCGCGCGCCATGGCTTATTTATATGCACATGCATATTTTGCATGTAGTGATGAACATGTGAAACCACCTTTAAGAAATGATGCAAAATGGTCAACTTAGGAATAAAGAGTAACACAGCCCGTAATATGTTCATTTTTACAGAAATAATACCGGTTACTGTACCACCTAGTGTAACATTGTATAAATATACTGCAAACACAAGGCCTAAAAGCAGTAAGGTGATGTCTAAAAGGCTTTCTCTTACTACCCCTTCTGCCACCTCTAACCAGGTACTATTGTGCACAACTTTATACTTATAGACATCTAGTGCCATATGAATAACTACCAATATTGCGAAAAAACCAAGATTTAGCATGGCTGCGGCTATAATGGTTAGCGCTAGGTAGGCAGCATGAAACGCAGGAAATTCATCATGATGTTTTGCAAAGTACGATAATGGGTTTAGTATTTGTTCCATCTCTAATAACATTATACCATAATTATAGCATAAAAGCAATATATAGAGTGGTTCTTAAGCTTACTTAGCAGAAGCGTCGAAGTCGTATACAGCACGACCAACACGTTTAAAGTAAGGCATTTTTTGTAAGTTTAGTGAAATAGTACCTACTTTAACAGTACGATGTTTCATTACTTCGTTTACAATTTCTTTTTTAGTTAGTGGTCCTTTTTCAATAAGAATTCTTTCAATAACATCTGCTACGGTACCAGATTCATAACCCCACTCACGTAGAGCGTATAAACCACGACCTACTAGTACAAATTGAGGATAACGAATAAGTTCGTTATGAACCGCTTGTACGGTTACATTTTTGTGGTCGAAGTGAGCTTCGCGAATACGGTTAGCTAACTCCATAAAGTGGAGTGGCACTCCTTCTTTTTTAAGAATGATTTCTACTTTATCACGAATACTACGTGGGCGAACAAACCTCCAGTCTGTTAGACCCCAGCCATCTGTAATAAATTTAAAACGATCATCTACCTTTAGAGAGCTTACAATAAGTTCGCTACTAGGCATACGATCTTTAAATAGTTTCATTTCTTGAACTGCTTCTACAATTTCTCCATCAGTTAGACAAGCTTTACGCTTACTTAAAATTTTCTTTGATGCATTAATAATTGTTGTTAAGTCATCAAGAGAAAGAGAATCGAGTCTCCAAAATGGTACAAATGTTTGCTGCTTACTACCGGTTACAATCTCATTATCAATTGTAAAACAAAGGCGCAAGATAGCTCCATCAATTTCGTTTACACTATTAATTTGTAGTAGTACTTGTGAAATTAAATCATCTTCTGGCATTACACCTCCGTTGGTATGCAGGATTTCTTTTGCAATTTGGTTAATTTCATGAAGCTTACTGGTAATAACAGTACGACGTAGTTTAGAAAGCGCAATATTTTCGATTTGACGAATACGCTCACGTGTGACTTTGAAGTGGTTACCAATTTTTTCTAGTGTTTGCTTTTGATTTCCATTTAACGCGAATCGACGTTCTATCACGGTTGTTTCCTTTGGTGTTAACACCTGGAATAAGTTATTAAGTAAATCTTGTAAAGATTGAGAGCCTGTTGTAGTGGCGGTAGACATAATAATTTGAGAAGGGGTGATGAACGTTATGTTATATTTTTACCACATCATTGACAGATTGGGAACTGCGTTTGCTTGTTTTTTTTGTGGAATATTATATTAATATATTTAAATTAAAATTTTTTATAAATTCTACAAGTGGATATAACGTATCAGTTATTTATTATATTCTTTAAACCTAGTTTGTCAACCCTCTTTTAATAGCTGTATTTAGCATTTCTAGAGCTGCAAGACTGTCGTCACCTTTATTTACAACCTGAGTGGTAAAGCGTTCATCGGTTGTATGAAACGTAATGGTTTTGTGGTTTATTTTTATTTGTTTAATATATGACTTTACAATATTTATTTGCTCGTTTTCTCCTTTTAGGTGGGAATAGGGGAGTCCTATTAATATATCTGTAATGTTGTAATGCTTAATAAGTCTATCAATTAATATTAATAGCTCTTGATAAGAATGATGGTTAATAATACTTAGCGGTATTGCAATGCCGGTTTCACTGCTAAAAAAAGCACACCCTGTATGTTTTAAACCAATATCTAATGCAAGAATGAATTTATTTTCCAGCATCAGCTTTTGCTGTTTCTTTCTTTTTTGCTACCTTTTTAGTCGCAGCTGGTTTTGCAGTCTTAGTCTTTGTTGTATCTGGCTTTGTGAGCATGCGAGCCATTTTTGATTTACGACGAGCAGCAGTCTTTGGATTAATAATTTTCTTTTTTGCAGCTGTATCAATAGACTTATAAACGTTTGGCATAAGAGCAATGGCTTTTTTCTCGTCCTTATCTTCCACAAATGCTACAAACTTCTTCATCATGGTTTTCATGTGAGACTTGTAGGGCTGTAGACGTTTTTGACGAATGTCATTTTGTCTTGCACGTTTAATGGCTGATTTGATAATAGGCATATAGGCGCAAAGGATACTAAGTTTTACATAAGGGGTCAATAGTTTTTTACAGAAAAAAGAAAAGAAGGTTTACAAGGGCAAAGTGATGAAGGTTGATCTTATAATAATCAGGTGACGATTCTTTCAGGTCTTCTTTCTTTCTTGCGCTTTTGGTTTTCCTAATTTTTTGTGTATTTCCCCTTGATTACAATGACTCTCTTACCTATACTTTCGATCCAATTCTTAAATATTTATACCTTAATACCATGTTTGCTATTGTTACTATTGCCGGTTTCCAAGAAAAAGTTGAAAAAGGTTCTGTACTACGTGTACCAACCCTTGATTCTAAAGAAGGAGCCAATGTTTCTTTCTCTGATGTTTTGCTTATTGCAGATGGATCGTCGGTTACCCTTGGTACTCCAGTAGTAGAAGGTGCAGAGGTAAAAGCAAAAATTCTTAGCCATGGCCGTGGTGATAAAATTCGTGTGTTTAAAATGAAACGTCGTAAGCGTTACCGCCGAACACAAGGTCATCGTCAAAACTACACAGAGATTGAAATTACAGGTATTACTGCCTCTGGTGCTAAAAAAGCAGCAGCAAAGACAGAGACTCCTGTTAAAAAAGAAACTGCTAAAGCAGCACCAAAGAAAGCTACTACTGCAAAAACAACAAAAGCAGCACCAAAAAAAACCGCTAAAGCAGATGATTTAACAAAAGTTGAAGGTATTGGTCCTAAGATTGCAGAAACTTTAGTTGCTGCAGGACACAGTACGTTCGCCGCTGTTGCTAAACTTAAGTCAGAGAAAATTCAAGAAATTATCGCTGATGTTCGTGGTTCTCATGTTTCAGATACATGGCCTAAGCAGGCACAAATGGCTGCTGATGGTAAATGGGACGAGTTAAAAACATGGCAAGATGAAATGGATGGTGGAAAGCCAGCATAATATTGACTATAAATTTAACTAAACGAGCACTCAATGCTCGTTTTTTTATTGATTACCTCTTAGTTCTTGTAACTGCTTCATAATAACTGCAATGTTTTGTTTAGCTGCAATGGTTTCTCCATAACGTTCGTGAGCTCTAAACAAATGGTGAACATATGATTTTGATAGTGTTGTTGAAAGCGTTGATAGTGAATGCTTATCGAGAATAGAAAAATCCTCTTTGTATTTTTTGTTTTGAATTCTAATACTTTCGCCTTCGTTTAAAAACATAGTTCCATGCCGAGCAATACGCATAGGTAAAACGCAATCAAACATGTCTATTCCTTTGCTAATACAGTAATCTAGCTGATGAGGCATGCCGATCCCCATAATGTAGCGCAGCTTTTCTTCTGGTAGTAGTGGCGTAACCATATCTACCACTTGGTACATTTCTTCTTGGCTTTCCCCAACAGCAACGCCACCAATAGCGTAGGCATCAAAATTCATGGCTACAAGCTCCTCTGTACAATGTTTACGCAGTCCTTCGTTCATAGCACCTTGCACAATGCCAAACAGCATTGGTTTGTATTTAATAGCTTCTTCTAGCTCCTGTTCGCTGCCCAAAACCTGTTTGTTCCATTGTTTATAGTGTTGATAACGTTTATTTTCGCGCTCTACACATAGTTTTTCGTGTATATCCTTACATTGCTGGGCCCAGTGCAATGTTCGCTCTACCGCTGCTTTAATAGTTTGGGTTGGAGCTGTGGCTGGTGGGCATTCATCAAATACCATTATCATATCTGCGCCTAATTTATGTTGAATGGTTATAGATTCTTCTGGCCCAATAAATAAAGGTCGTCCATCTAAATGTGACTTAAAGGTAACGCCTTTATCAGTAATTTTATTATTACCAAGTAGCGAAAATACCTGAAAACCACCACTGTCTGTTAAAATTGGCTTACTCCAGTGCATAAAATTATGCAACCCGCCTGCATTATCAACAGTGTTTTCTCCTGGTTGTAGATGTAGATGATATGTATTACAAAGTGTTAGCTGAGCATTTAGATCATGCAGGTCATCAAATGTTAACCCTTTCATGGCTGCTGTTGTAGCCACTGGCATAAAAAATGGAGTCTGAATATCTCCGTGAGCGGTATGAACGGTTCCATGCCGAGGATTGCTTGAATGTAATGTAAACATGAGGACTGAGATGGTATCAGTTTTTGATATTTCTCGATAGTTATTAAATGTTGCAGATGTTAAAGATGTGGCAGGCGTTGCAGAGGTTTCTTATTTTATAGATATAATAAAACAAAGCCCTTCTTATACTTCTGCAACTTTTGCAACATTTGTATCCACTATTATAGTAGAAGAGTTTTGATTACTGTGCTATAATAAATAGATGGAAATCCCTAATTTTTCAGCATTAAAAGGCGAAGAACTATTTACAGAGTTGCAACACTACATTATTGCAGCTGAGATTACCGATGTTCATCTTTCTCCGCAAAAACATGATGTAAAATTAGAAGTACGTAACCGTGGTATTTTAGAATCTTTAGCAATTTTAACCCCCGGACAATACAAGGATATTGTGCGTCGCATTAAATTTGGATCTAAATTAATGCTTAATGTTTCTAATATTCCACAAGATGGTCAGCTATCATTTATGATTGAAGATCGAGAGATTAATGTTCGTGTAGCTACTATTCCTTCTAAATTTGGAGAAAAACTTACTCTGCGTTTTTTGGATCCAGCCCGTGGCTTGGTTCCGTTGGCGGATTTAGGTTTTGAAACATCTATTGAACACAAATTACATAAAGCAGCTGCATCTCCACATGGACTTATGCTTGTTACAGGGCCAACTGGTAGCGGTAAAACAACAACGCTCTATGCTCTACTACAATCTATTATTGGTACTGGTAAACATATTATTACTATTGAAGACCCAGTAGAGTACGAAATTGGCGGTATTGTACAAAGCCAGGTAGACCATGAACACGACTACCATTTTGCTGCTGCCTTACGCAGTATTTTACGCCACGATCCTGATGTTATTTTAGTAGGAGAAATCCGTGACTACGAAACGGCGCAAACGGCTATTGATGCTGCGCTTACTGGACACATGGTTCTTAGTACCTTGCACACCAACTCTGCGATTGAGGCTATTCCTAGGCTGCTTAGTATGGGTATTTCTCCTTATACGTTTGCACCAGCGCTGCGCGGTGTGCTTGCGCAGCGATTAGTACGTACTGTTAAACAAGATTTGCCACCAGATGCTGATATGGCAGATAATAGCAATTATGATGGTCGAACTATTATTGCAGAATTTGTAGACGTACAAGATGATTTACGTGACAGTATTTTAGCAAGCGAACAAACAACAGAGCTTACTGCCATTGCACGCAAACATGGCTACATACCAATGCGTGAAGTAGGGGAGACTTTAGTTGCTAATGGTATAACAACACAAATGGAGATAGATAGAGTTACTCTTTAAGTCTTTGTAAGATTAAAAAAGAGTAAAAAATAAAGAAGGTCTTTTAATGTAATGGCAATATCGATAAACTGACTCAACAACATGGTTCGACTACGCTCACCATGACAAGGTATCGATCTTTATAAAACATATTCTAGCATACATTCTTATATTGCTCATCATGCGCCAGTATCAGCCACGGCTGACCCGGACTTATAAATCAGCCGCGGCTGATCGCGGGAAAAATATCAAGAATACTACTACATTATAATTTATTAATAATCATGCGACAGTAGCTCAGGTGGTTAGAGCCCCGGACTTATAAACCGGAGGTCGCGGGTTCAAGTCCCGCCTGTCGCACCATTTA
>CAYSVN010000041.1:0-11202 GCA_964434585.1 uncultured Candidatus Peribacteria bacterium
TTAATTCCTGTGTGCTACCGCTTGGTAGTGAAGCTGGCTGGCAACTGTTTGATTACATTGCTGGCAATAAACGCCAGCAGGCACTGCAGTATTTACGTACCATGGAAAGTTTCCATGAAAATGCTCATGGGCTTTGGTCGCGCTTTAGTTGGTGGTGCGCACGTGTGCTATGGGTTCAAGCAATGCTAGCTAGTGGAGTAAGCGACAGTAAACAAATTGCAAGTGGGCTTGGTGTTCATCCATTTTCATTACGAAGTATGACGCCGCTTGCTAGACGCCTTAACAGACAGCAGTCTCAAGAAGTTGCTGATTGGCTTCTTGTACAAGAACAAGGCTTAAAAACCGGTAAAATACGTGCTACGCAAGAATTCCCAGAAGAGCTACAAGCTGTCTTAGATCAATCTGTTTTACTGCTAACAGATTAAAGGCTTTCGATCTGGTCAAGGATATCTTCTGCCTGATCGCTAGCTTCTTCGTGATGTTTGGCTTCGTCTTCTACGCGCACTCGACGTTTCTTTTCTTTTTTTATTTGCTGCTGTCGCACCTTTTCTTTTGTGGTTATTGCTTCTACCTGGTTCGCGTATTTTTCATCGATAGCTGCTAACTCTTTTTTTTCGGTTCTTAAAATCTGTAACAAGTTATTTGTTTGAGGTTCTGTCATTACAGGAATAATGTTTATCCAGTACTGCCGCTCCTTATTATTCATGCTTTCGGATTGACGAATAAGCCCAATTAACTCTGGATATTTTTCTTGTAGTGCCTTAGGAATACTAAGGGTTACAACGCTATCATCACTAGCTGCTGAGCCATCGCCAGTGTTGCCAGTTGTACTTGCCATGATTAGGAAATTTTAAGAATCTCGTATTTAATGGTTCCTGCCGGAGCTTTTACACTGACGGTGTCTCCTTTTTTTCCACCAAGTAATGCTTTACCTACCGGAGATTCATTACTAATTTTTTTACCAAAAGGATCAGCTTCGGTTGAACCAACAATAGTATATGTTTCCTCTGTTTTACGAGTAGTTACTTTAATGGTAACAGTCGAACCAATATCAGCAGTTTTGGTTTTATGTTTGTCTGAAATTACTTTTGCATTTCGGACTTTTTTATCTAGTTCTAAAATTCGACCTTCAACGAATGCCTGTTCATTTTTAGCTTCTTCGTATTCTGCATTTTCACTAAGGTCACCGTAAGAAATTGCTTCCTTTAGACGATCTGCTACCTCCTTTCTTTTTACAGTTTTAAGTTCTTCTAGTTCCTCCTTTAATTCTTTCATTCCTTCTTTTGTAAGTAAGGTTTGCTCTTCACCAAAATCACCATCGTCACCAAAATCATCATCTGTTATTGTTGCATCGTCTGACATAAACGTAAAATTAAAAAAATAGTATAAGTACAAAGATTATACGGAGTTAAGCTTTAAGAGCAAGTAGTTTGTTGCTTTTTTAGTTACAAAAAAGTAGAGCTATTTACTAAAAAATACTTGGCTGTTCAACTGGTATTTGTGTTGCCTGGTTTTGCATACCATTAGGATTGGCCTGCATTTGTTCCTGCATTAATGCGCATTGGTTCATAATGATATGGCAAGAGTCTTCATGATTTTTTACAAATGTATGCTCAATATTACCAGCAGCAACAGCAGCAGTTTCAATGCTAACGTTGCCGTACCCTAGCATATAACTAATAATACCAGTGAATTTTGGTTTTACATTGGTAATAGAGCTAAATAACACTTGATTTAAATGCCGACCGAATAAATGCCAGTCTTGGAAAATAAGCCTTCTGCTAGTTACATAAATTACATCGTAGTTATAATCTAAAAGAGATTTATACAGATAAACCATCGCAAAAATAAAAACAACAGCAGAGCTTGTAATAGCAATAGGATTTGTAGGTAGTAGTAGAATAATAAGCAATGCTACTGAATTACAAAGTAGAGGGATAATCATGTGGATAATTAATGAAAGAGGGTGCTTCCTGATAGTGTGTAATACTTCTTCGCCCTCCATTAGTTGTAGCTCTTCGGCAGTTTCTTGGTTGAGTACAGTTGCTGTTTGCATATGCCCTAGTTTAATAATACGCACTAGCCTTATAAGGCGTAACGCACGAACATATTGCGTATTAAAGAGCCCGATGAAAAATGGCGCAATTGAGAGAAGGTCAATAATTCCAAAAAATGAAAAGATGTATTTTAATCTTTTAGGTGCAGCGTAAATTCTTAGTAAATATTCTAAGGTAAAAAAGATAGTGATTACAATTTCGAATACTATAAATAGGAGCTTGTATTTTTCGAATACCTCTAGAAATTCTAGTGGTAACACTACAATAGAAAGTACTATTAGCAATATTAATACTACGTTAAATAGTTTTCCACGTACGCCGACACCTTTATTGATAATCGACCAAATCTGTTGTCGCAGCGGAGATAAGCCTTCAAGATTACTATTGTATTCCATATATCGCATAAAATATCATATTTTTATCTATTTGGCAAGTGTTCTTATGATTTTTCCTCTAAAGCTTAGCGTATAATGCGTTTACTTTTTTCCCGCTTATTTTATGAAACTTTCGAAACCACTTTTAATTATTATTGTACTAGCTGTCCTTATTCTTGGCTGGGTTTGGTCTACCTATAACAACCTTATTGTTACCCGCGAGGGTGTTGATGGAGCCTGGGCTCAGGTTGAAACCCAATACCAACGTCGGTTTGATTTAATTCCTAACCTACAAAGTACAGTTGAAGGTGCTGCTAACTTTGAACAAGATACATTTCTAGCAGTTACAGAAGCACGTACTAAATGGCTTAACGCTCAACAGTCTGGCGATACAGATGGTCAAATAGCGGCTGCTAGCCAATTCGATGGAGCATTATCGCGTTTATTGGTTACTGTTGAAAACTATCCTCAATTGCAAGCTACGCAAGCATTTCGTGATTTAATGGCGCAGCTAGAAGGTACAGAAAATAGAATTACTGTAGCGCGTATGGACTTTAACAATACTGTTCAGCGCTATAACATTTTAACAAAACGTGTGCCAACAAATATTATTGCTAATATATTTGGCTTTGATGCTCGTAGCTTCTTTGATGCCACAGAAGGTTCGGATGTTGCTCCTACTATTGATTTTAACTTTGGTGAAACAGCCTCGTAGTGTTTAAGCGCATTGCTTTACTTTGGCTTATTATATTAATGGGGGTTGCTATGCAACCCTCGTTAATACATGCCTTTAACACTCCGGTTAATGATGGCTTTGTAACACTTGATCCTGAAATTACTGTTATCTCTGCTCAAACAGAACAACAACTTGAGACAATTCTTACAGCATACCAACAAGTGACATCGAATGAAATTGCCATTTTATTTACCAGTACATTAGATGGTAGTGATTGTAATGCGGTTGCTGTTGAAGTGGGACGCGAGTGGGGAGTAGGGGATGAGCGTAAGAATAATGGTATTATGCTTCTTGCTAGCTATGAAGATCGAAAACTTTGTATAGCTACCGGCTATGGCTTAGAAGGAGCAGTGCCAGATATTGTCGCTAAAGGGATAATTGATGAAGTGTTAACGCCTAATTTTAGAGCAGGTAATTACGGCTCGGGATTACTACTGGCTGTTGATAGTTTACAAAAACATATTGGTGGTGAATACACTGCAGATAAATATGCTAGTAGTGGAGATGATTTTTCTTGGCTACCTATGGCGTTTTTTTTGTTTATGTTTTTATTTGAATTGATTATAGCTATTTTACAGCGTGTAAAAGGTTGGTGGTTAGGTGGTGTATTTGGTGGTGTTGGAGGTATAATATTAGTTATTGCTCAACAATTATGGATTACCATTCCTATTTTGATTTTAATTGGGCTACTGCTTGATTACATGGTTTCTAAGCATTATAAAAAAAATGGTCGTCGTTCTAGCTTTTGGGCAGGTGGCAATTGGGGTCCTAGTAGTTCTCGTAGAGGAGGCAGTTCGCATAGATTTGGTGGTGGAAGTTTTGGTGGAGGAGGTGCTAGTGGGGGATGGTGAACAAAGGTTGCAGAAGTTGAAGATATTGCAGGTGTATAAGAGGTTTTGTCTGCCTGATAAGTTTATTAATATTGTCTTTTTTTTAAGTCCTTGATACTTTTGATTATATTGACTTTTTGTCAATAAATGACTACCATAGCTCACTATTTACTGAAATTTTACTATGACTTCTGCTGCAATTTTGGCTGATACCGAGCGCGTTTACCGATCTCGCGAAAAGGATGTGTGGGAAATTTTAGAAAACAATGGCCAATATGCTTGGCGTAGAACCGCTACAAACAAAGAGATTGTTGGAAGTTCTAGCGAAGTATTTAATTCTCTAAAAACAGCTGAGCAAAATGCGATGTTATTTGGATATGAAGGTCAGTATAACGTGACTAGTTCTACTGATTGGAAATTTTACCGTGACGATAAAAGTGAGTATCGCTGGACAGCAACTTATAACGGTCTCGTTATTAACAAGGCACATGAAGGTTATGTCTCGGAAAAAGCATGCTTACTTAACGCCGTACGACATGGCTACACTGGACATCTTGATAAAGATGACGTGCAACCTGTAGCAAAACCTGATGATTCACCCTTGCTTGCAGATATGCTTGATAACCATTCAGATCTTTCTGCTCCACTAAAAACTCCACTACAAAAAGAGGTTCAAACTTCTGATAGATTTTTAATTATCTGGGGAATGGTGCTTATTGTTTTAGTTCTATTGCTAGGGTATTTTCTTTCTGTACTGTAGTTAAAAGGTTGTCTTCGCCAAAAATAGCGAAGTACGCCGAAGTTTTAACGAAGGCGACGAGCAATGGAGGCTTCGGCGTACCTTTTAAAACAATGCCAATAACTGTTGATTGGCTAATGTAACGATAATAGCTCCAATTACTAAGAATGGTCCAAAAGCAATCATATGCTGCTTGCTACTGCTTTCTTTTGCAAGTAGGTAAGAAGCGTAGATGGCTCCTGTAATATAACTTAAGCCAATCATAAGGACTACCTGCGGCCAACTAAAGAATAAAGGACTAAGCGCAGCAGCAAGTAGCACGTCTCCGCTGCCTATCCACGTGCCCTTGCTAAGTAACCATTGTAGGCCAAAAAATCCAATTAAAATAATAGGCGACCACCAGCTATAAAGTGCGATAGACCAAGCATATGCTATTGTAACTGCTAAAAGTGAGTAGTTTAAGGCGTCGGGAATTGTTTGTGTTTTAAAATCATAACTTGCAATACAAACCATTAGCCAAAAAGCGACGCCAAGTAGTAGGGCACTTATTGCTGTTTTGCTCATTACAAAAGCTGCTACCATTAATAGTCCGCATAATATCTCCATAATAATGTATTGTGGCGACAAAGGATGTTTACAGCCACGACACCTTCCTAATTGTAAGACATAGCTAATAACTGGTATTAATTCGTAACTTTGAAGTACTTTTTTGCAATATGGACATTTAGAACGCCCGCCGACATTGCCGCCTTTTTGGGTACGAATAACATAAACGTTTCCAAAGCTACCTAGCGCTGCGCCTAGCACAAACGCAAGTAGTAAAATAAGTGGATGGTGCAGGATAGTGATCATAAAAAATATTATCTAGAGGAAACAATGATGGCACCATCTTCTGCGTTTGGAGCGTAAATATTTAAGGTGCTACCTATAAGTTGTACAGTGTATCCAGAATCTTGACCTTGAATTGTTGGATCTTGTGGAATGTCGTTAATAAATTTTGTTCTATCAACAATATCACTATAAACATTACACACATTACCGGTAATACCACTACAATCATCGGTTAAACAAATGGTGCGTGGAGTGCCATCAATACAGCTGGGGAATTGTTCATTGTTAATATAGTGCATGTAAATAGCATCATTAAGGGCGCTAACATGGCTAGTTCTTACGGTATTGCGCGCTTGTGCCATTTGTCGACTTGGATTAATTGCCGTAATAACAATAGCTGCTAAAATAGCCATAATTCCCATAACTAGCAGCAATTCTATCAATGTAAAAGCTTGTTTCATGATGGCAGTATAGTACAGTTGATTTCTAAATAAAAGATGAGTGCTATAACGCTGGTCGTAAGCTTCTATGGTGTAAAAACGGGCCGTCTCCATTCGATGATTCACATTGTTCATCATCTTATTGCTTCGGGCCCTTTAATGTTAGTTTATACAAGCGGTATAAACAAAGGGCCCGAAGCAACTATCAATTATCATGCAATAGTAACAGCTACAGCTAAATAATAATCTTAAAGTGGAGACGGCCCGTTTTTATAGTAAAAATAGCTCAAACAATATAGCTTATCATAATAAAAGATGCGCCGTAGCCTCCGTAGCTCGTCGCCTTCGCTGAAGCTTCGGCGTACTTCACTATCCTTGGCGAAGGTGTCCTTTTATGATGCTTACTAATAGCATTGCTTAGCTATGGTGGAGTTAAAACGAAGGCTGGCCATTGATATAAAATATTACCTATAAAAAAACCCCCGATTCCGGACGAGGGTTTTTAATATTAAAATGTAAATTTAAGCTCTTTTTATAGAGAGTTACAGATTGGATCTGGGGTACCAGAAGTAATTGTGTCTGGAGTTGCTTCAGCGCCTGGAGCACAAACTTCAATTACGCCACCGGTTTTGTGTTGGATGGTAAATTGGTCTCTATCAGCTTGAGGTTCAAGAGGAAGGCTGTCTCCTGGAATATATGCATCTAGAGCATCAGCTAGAGTTTCTCCAGAAGTAGTTTCGCAATCGTCAACATCTGCAGCGGCTGTTTGAACAGCTTCGGTACAACCAGGACGAACTTGGTTATCAACGTAGTACTGAGTAGCAGCGTTAAGAATAGTACGTACAGAGTTTGCACGTTGTGTATCACGAGCTTGTCCAAGCTGACGTGTAGGGTTAATAGCTACAATAACAATAGCAGCTAGGATGGCAATAATACCAATTACGAGCAGTAGCTCGATAAGTGTAAAACCTTTTTTCATAAGATTTAGGGGGAATAAAACGAATATAATGTGTGTTGTGTGTGTTACCGGATTTAACACTGTTTCTATTATAGCATACTTATATACATAAAGCAAGTATGAGTATCAATAGTCACAAGCACGCAGGTCGTTGATGTGAATCAAGAACTACTACTAGTATAGAGGAGTATTAAATGGTGTTCAAGTTTTTTGTACGTCCTTCGGCTACGCTCAGGATGACAATGTCATGGTGAGCTTGCCGAACCATTCTTCCTTTTCTACCCTAGTTTAAACCTTATTACTGTGCTATAATACATAGATGGACGTTAATCAAATTATATCACAGGCAAAAAAAATGGAAGCTAGTGATATTCACTGGACGGTAGATAGCCCATTATTGTTCCGTATTCATGGTGAGCTTGTTGCAGTAAGTGAAGAGCTTATTACACTTGATTATGTGCAACAAACAGTAGAAGCTTTTTTACCAGATGGTAAAACAAAAATGTCCTTTAAAAATAATAAAGAGCTTGATACCTCTTACAAAATGCCAGATGGTGGACGGCTGCGTTTAAATTTTCTACATGAAAATGGTTACCCTAGTATTGTTGCCCGTTTAATTCCAGAAGGAATTCCTACAATGGAGGAAATGGCATTGCCAGCAATCGCGAAGCAATCTTGTTTCTTAGACCATGGTCTTATTTTATTTACTGGCCCAACTGGCTCTGGTAAAAGTACGTCGATGGCATCTATGGTTAAAGCTATTCAGGATGAACGGTCGGTTCATATTATGACGCTTGAAGACCCAATAGAATTTACGTTCCCTAAAAAAACAATGGGACTTGTGAGGCAAAGGCAGTTAGGGGAAGATTTTCTTGATTTTCCAGAAGCGCTTAAACGTGTACTTCGCCAAGATCCAGATGTGGTACTTATTGGTGAAATGCGTGATTTAGATACTATCTCAGCAGCTCTTACGTTAGCTGAAACTGGACACTTAGTATTTGGAACGCTGCACACACCTAATGCTATTGAAACAATCAACAGAATTGTTGACGTGTTTCCACCACATCAGCAAACACAAATTAGAACCCAGCTTTCTTTAACAATGCAGGTTATTTTTGCACAAAAACTTTTGCCAAAAGCTGAAGGTGGACGTGTACCGGTAAGAGAAGTGCTTGTTAATAACCCTGCAGTTGCCAATATGATTCGTGATAATAGAACTGCTGAAATTGTTTCTGCTATGCAAACAGGAAATGCAGAAGGGATGACAACGTTTGCAAAAGCGCTAGAGGGACTACTGCAAAATCAGCAAATTTCCCAAGAAACGTACGAATGGGCAATGATTGCAGTAGCAGACTAGGAAGGGTTGAAGAGGTTGCAGGTGTTGCAGAGGTTAAAGAAGGCTTCATTTTTATGCGTACTTTAAAATGATAAACCTTTTACACTTCTACCACCTTTTAAGCTTTTGCAACGTTTGGTTAGTTTCCGATGCTACCTACCAGAGAGTAGATTGGCTGGTTAGTTTCCGATGCTACCTACCAGAGAGTAGATTGGCACAATAATAGACATCGCGATTCCTGCAACAAGCGAACCAATAACTAGTAGAAGCATCGGCTCTAAAATTACGGGTAATTTTTCTGCTGTGCTTTCTGCCTTTTTTTCGTAAATGTCTGACACCTTTAGAAGTGTGTTTGCAAGCGTTCCAGATTTTTCCCCCGTAATTACAAGTTGCTGTACAGATACTGGTAGTAATTTACCAGTAGCTTTATTGCTTTTAAAGACAGCAGAAAAACTATCGCCTAACTCTATGCGTTTCCATAGCTCTTTGTAAAATACCTTATATTTTACAACGTCTGTTACATTGTGAAGTGATTCTAATGCCTCTACTAATGGTACTCCAGCACGAAGTAGGCCACCTAAAATTACACCAAAACGAGCAATGGTTGCTTCGCGTACTAGCTTACCAATACCTGGCACATGGAAAATAATCCACTGTGTTACTACTTTAAGGCGAGTATATTTACTTAATGTCATCCAGGTTATTCCAGCAATGGCAACACCTGGTACGGTATAAAGTCCATAAGACTGCATAAAATTGGTGAATAAAATTACCATTCTGGTTGTCCATGGTAATTCTACATCCATCGCAAATAGTACTTGTAACAGGTTTGGTAGTACAAACATTCCAAGTCCAACAACAATAATAAACATTAATACCATCACAATTGACGGGTACATCATCGCTGTTTTAATTTTACCTTTTAGGGAGTGGTCTTTTTCTTCTTGTTCAGCTAAATATTCTAAGTTTTGTGCTAAGTTACCAGAATCTTCCCCGATACGAACCATAGAAATTTCGTACGGCGTAAAGAATCCTGAATCTTTTAAAGCACGCCAAAATGGAGTTCCTTGCTTAATGGTATCTACAATGCCGACAATAACTTTTTTAATTGATTTTTTCTTGGTTTCATTTGCAATGGTTTCAACGCTATCCATTAAATTAAGCCCAGCTCCAAGCATTAGACCAACGTTTTGGATAAATGTACGACGGTAGGAACCGGTACCAATATAGTTTAAACTTTTGAAAAATTCAGCTAACTTAGAAGGTTCAGCATTGGCCTTTGCTCTAGCTTCTGCTTTTTTCTTGGCTAATTTTTCCTGTTTTTTTCGCTCTTTTTTTGATAATTCTATTGGTGGAGCTTCGCCTGCTGCTTCCTGCTCATCCTTACTAACTTCGTTATTATCAATTATTTCCTCGACTGGCTTTTTGGTTTCTCCGTCATCAGAAAGCTTGATCATATTTTGGCCGCTGGTTGGTAGTGTAGCTGGCATAGATTAAGAGATGGATCCTTCGGCTTGTGCTTGTGTAATAACATCGTCTGGTGGACTAGTGCTTCGTAAAAGTTCTTCGATGGTTGTGGTTCCGGTAAGTGCTTTTTCGAGTCCGTCTTCGAACATGGTTTGCATGCCTTCTTGCCTGGCGACACTTAGGATTTCTGCTGTATTTTTGTTGCCGGCAATAGCTTCGGCTACACCAGGGGTAATTTCTAGTAATTCATAGAGCCCTACACGTCCTCGGTAACCAGTACCCCCACATTGCTCACATCCTTTTCCTTTATAAAGAGTTACTTCTTCGTACCCTTTAAAATACACACTAGCGCCAGGGAACAACGTAAATGCCTCACCAGCGCTTATGGTATAACTATAAAGACAAGAGCTACAAATACGGCGACCGAGTCGTTGCCCAATAACAACCTCTAAGGTAGAAGCAAGCAGGAATGGCTCTACGCCCATTTCTGTTAAACGTGGTACTGCTGTAACAGCAGTGTTGGCGTGCAGAGTAGAGAATAATAAGTGCCCTGTTAGCGCTGCATTCACCGCAATATCTGCTGTAATACCATCACGGATTTCTCCTACTAAAATAATATCGGGATCTTGCCTAACAAGTGCACGTAATCCAGATTCGAATGTTAACTTTGCTGCCGTATTTACTTGAATGTGGTTGATTCCTTTAATTTTATATTCTACTGGATCTTCGATGGTAGAAATGTTGATATCCGGCGTATTACGCATAATAACTAATGCGTATAGCGTTGTTGATTTACCAGAACCAGTTGGTCCGGTAGTAAGCAGCATACCAAATGGCTTATTTGCTGCCCTGTTTAAAATTTCTCGATGTTTTTTACTGTATCCTAAATCTTTTAATGTTAACGCTCTAACGTAAGATGCTAAAATACGCATTACAACCTTTTCACCATCAACAACTGGTACGGTAGAAACACGAATATCGACATTATCACCTGTTTGTGTCTCATGACGAATCGCACCATCTTGCGGTGTAAAGTGCTCGTCAATACGCATGCTTGATTCAATTTTAATTCTGTTAAGCACTCCTTCGTAGTTTAGCCTTGGAATACGGCCAGCCTCGTGCATCACACCATCAACACGAAAACGCACCAAGCAATGATCTTCTGACTGTGGCTCAAAGTGAATATCTGATGCCCTTAACATAATAGCATCTCGAATAATTTCTGTAAGAATGCTAGGCGCTACTTCCTTTGAGTTTTCGATAATACTCTGAAACCTGGTTGCAAGCGGCTTACTGTAATAGGTAAGCAGAGAACTAATATCACTTTTAGTGGAATACATTTTAGTAATCTCTCCTTTAAAAATAGTGATTGATATTTTCGTCTTTTTTAACTGAGTGGTATTTTCATTACCTTCGCCAGAGATAACTTTATTG
>CAYSVN010000042.1:0-10484 GCA_964434585.1 uncultured Candidatus Peribacteria bacterium
GAATACTAGTGCTGCGGTCCATAGTGTGGAGTATAGGGGATTATTCTAAAAAGGTTAAGAGATGAAGACGTTTAAAGGCCTGAAAACTAAACGTTCAGACCTCCTAATCTTTAGGCTCTTAAGCTCTAAACAAGCGCATCAATTAGTTTATCAATTTCAACCTTAAAACGCAGTCCATTCATCATATTTTCGTCTTTTTTATACATTTCTTTTAACTGAGGAGCCATTTTAGGATCAATCAAACTTGTAAGGAGTTCTAGGCGAGCATCTACATCAGATTCTTCTAGTTTAATTTCATTCTCTTTTAATAGATGCTGTAAGCCAAATTGGGTAATCCATTGGTCTACTGCTGCCTGCTCTAGTTCTTTACCAGCTTCTTCTTGAGTTTTATTATGTTGTTTTAGCCATTGCTCAAACGTAGAACCACTGCGTTCTAAGTCGGCATTAAAATTTTGGAATACTTCGCGCGCGCGGAACCCCTTCATGCTATCAGAAATAGTCACACTCGTTGCTTTGCGAGCAAGATCTAAAAATTGATCGCGACGTTTATCAAATAAGTAAGTTTGCTCTTGTTTAATAAGACGCTCCTTTAATGTTTCTTTAAAGGCTTTAACATTCTCTTCTTTAAAGTTAGCTTTTACAAAGCTGTCGTCTAACGTAGGAATTTCCACTTCACTTACACCAGAAACCTGTAAGCCAAATGTAACAGGCTTACCACGTAAGTCTTCACGCTCATGTTCTTTTGGAATAGTAATAGTAGCAGAAGATTTTCCACCCGCTTTTAAGCCAATAATTGCCTCTTCTAAGCCAGGTAATAATGCTTTTTGACCAAGGCGAACACGGTAATTTTCTTCAGAAAATTCTGGCAAATCTTCACCAGCTTCATTCTGCGCACTTAAGCTAACAATAACCTGGTCTCCAGCTTTTGCTGCACGCTCTACAGGTGTCATTGTAGTGTGTGGCTGCAACTGACTTTCAATAGCACGCTCCATGTCTTCTTCTTTAACATCTGGCTTAACAGATGTTAGCTCTTTAAGGTTTAGTTTTTTAACAGTAACTGCTGGCTTTTCAGTACATTCTATAACAACACTCATGTCTTTTGTTTCAGTAAGTGTAGGAGGGATAATAAGTTGTAGCCCTTCAGACTTAATCACCTCTGGCATTGCTGCCTGTACAGCGTTAAGCAATGCTTCTTCACGAAGCTTATCTCCATTTACATGTTCAAGTACAACATCAAGTGGTGCGTACCCAGCTCTAAATCCTGGAATGGTAAGGTTGGCACTGGCTTTTTTAGCTTCTGCCTCAAGTGCAGTTTGCAGTTCTTTATCGTTTAACGTAATAGTTAATAAAACGACATTGTCGTTTCGTTTAAGTTCATGAATAGGCATAATTATTTTTGGGATCGCGCTTGCCACCATACAAGAAGGCTAGGCGCTACAAATAGAGATGAATAGGTACCAATAATCGTTCCAACAATAAGGGTAAGAACAAACCATTGAATACTAGCGCTACCAAGTAAGAATAAACAAAGTAGCATAATTAATGTAGAGGCAGAGGTGTTTAATGAACGATGCCAGCTTTTATCAACCGCTTCACCAGCAAGAGCAGCAAAGTTGTTTTTGTTAGACTTTCCTTTAAGTCCATCACGCAGGCGGTCAAAAATAACAATAGTGTCATTTACCGAGTAGCCAAGAATAGTAAGCAGTGCTGTAATAAATAGTGTGTCCACTTCGAACGCTGTAAATTGAGCAATAATAATAAAGACACCAACCGTTAGTAAAAGGTCATGTAATAACGTAATAACAGCAACCATACCAAAGCGCATAGGGCTATATTTACGTGGAATACTGCGGAATGCAAAAGCGACATATAAAATAATAGCAGCCATTGCAAGTAGTAGCGCCCACATTGCACGTGATTTAAGTGTAGAACCAACTGTCGGTCCAATAGTCGTAAATTGCTGTTCTGTTACACCAGCTAATGCAGTGTCTAAATGTTCACGCAACTCAATATGTTCTTCATTTGTTAAATCGCGTGATCGTAGAATAATTGTTCCATCACGCGTTAGCGTTCGGTCTACATTGCCAAGCGGAGGTGTAAACTCTGGCGCTTTTAAAATAGCTTCATCAACATCGTTGTTTGTAATGTTAACATTAGCTGGAATAAGTTCCATAAGCGTACCACCGGTAAAGTCGATACTTAGCTTAAGTCCAGGGGTAACAAGGAGTATTAGACTAGCAAGCACTAAGATACCAGAAAGTAATAATGATGGAGAAAGTTTAGTTGCGTTTTTCATAGTAGCAGTAGCTTAATGGGGTATGTTTAACGGAGCAAGAGTATTTAAGAGTATTTAAGCATTGCAGATGTGAAAGATGTTGCAGAAGTGCCAAAGGTTTCTAAGTATATCTTCAAGAAAACTTCATTAAAACACTCCTGCAACATTTGACACCTTTTAAACCTCTGCAACGTTTACATTTACTGTTGACATCATCCTTTCTCCCCGGCAAACTACCAGCCTATGAGCGATACTCTTACCTTAAATGCTTCGGCACGCGGCGCAAAAGCTGCAGATGTTCGTAACAACGGCCAAGTGCCATGTGTTGTATACGGAAACAAAACCGAAAATACTTCTATAGCCGTTAGCGCAAATGAGCTACTAAAGGTATTCCGTAAAGCTGGTGAAAGCACAGTGGTAGAACTTGATATTGACGGTAAAAAAATGCCAGTACTATTCCATGCTTGGCAAGAAGATCCAATTAGCAGTCAATTTATCCATGTAGATTTCTTTGCAGTGGACATGAACAAAAAAGTAGAAGCAAATATTCCAGTTGTCTTTACGGGGGTATCTCCTGCTGTAAAAGATTTAGGTGGTGTACTTGTTACTTCAAACGATACTGTTTCTGTTTCTTGTTTACCTGCTAATCTTCCACATGAACTAGAAGTATCGCTAGAAACACTAGTTGATTTTGAAACAACGTTAACAGCTGCTTCCGTTATTGTTCCAGCTAATGTTGAACTATTAGATGACGAAAGCCTTGTAATTGCAACAGTGCAACAACCACGTGCAGCTGTTGAAGAAACTGAGGCAGTAGCCGCAGAAGGTGAAGAAGGTGAAGAGGGCGCAGAAGGCGCAGAAGGAGAAGGTGGAGACAGTGAATAAAAAAGAACTTAATACTACTAAAACAACTAATAATACTATTAGTTGTTTTTATTTTGCCAGATATCTTCCCACCATTTTGCAATGTTACCACCAGGCATTGTTTCACCTAACTTTTTAGTGGGGGTTACTTGTAGATTTTAGTATTGAATGTTCCGCGCATTAGCTTTTTCTTTTCTGTTGGTAATTATAAATGATAGAAATAAATATTAAACCGAAATAAATGGTGCTATTAACGAAAAATAATTTAAATATAAAACAATGGCGATAAAAAATAACACGACGATGTTAATAATAAAGCCAAGTAGTAGTGAGCGTTGAGATGTAATGGAGCGGTAAAAGCTGCCACAGCCATAAATAATAGCTGCAATATAAAGTGGTACATCGGCTACGCGCATGTAGTAACTAGGTAGCATGCCCCCAATCTGTAGCCGGCGTAGTAACTCTGCCACCACAAATGTAATACCAAGTATATAGAATAACGCCGTTGCTGCTTTATAAAGAGACATAGCTTAAGTATAGCTAATGACGTAAGGAAAATGTAGAAGAAGTAAAAAGAAAGGAAGGGTTCTTCCTTTTCTTCTTTTTCTTCCTTATAATTACTATATGTTTAATCTTTTTAAATCCGAAGAATCATTTTTAGAATCTAGTTACCGCGAACGCAAAACAACCATTGAAACATTGCTGCATCAAGCCACTATTAAAAGCGGCTTCTATATGATGCTTGCAATTGCTGTTGTTATTGTTACTACTGGGCTTTTAGGAAATTCATTACCAATTGTTATTGGTGGAATGCTTTTGGCGCCACTGTTGATTCCGGTGTTACTTCTGGCTCTATCATTGGTAGCAACACACGTAAGAGGTACTATTCGCTCTCTGCAGATTTTATTGTTTTCTAGTGTTATTTCGATTGTTCTTTCTTATGGCTTAAGCGCTATTATTCCCAGTACAGAACTGCTTTCTTTGGCAGTGGCGTTACCAGCTTGGGTTATTATTATGATAGCTTTTTTCTCCGGTATTGCTGGAGCATTTTCATACGCTAAAACATCAATGTCCTCTTACGGAGCTGGTGTAGCTATTGCCATTGCACTTTTGCCACCACTTTGTAATGCAGGAATTGGTTTAGAGCTTGGTAAATTTTCAATATTTGCTGCAGGAATCTCTATGTTCTTTATGAACGTCCTTGGTATTGTCTTTGGTGCATCTATTGTCTTTTATTTATTAGGATATAGCTCTACTGAAAATCTACAAGAAAAAGTGGTAGAGGCTGTAGAAGGGGAGTAGTCAAAGGTTGCAGAAGCTGCAAAGGTTTCAGAAGTTTAAAAAAGGTTGTGCTTTAACGTGTATATTAAAATGGTTAACCTCTTACACGTCTGCCACATCTTTAACCTTTGCAACCTTTGCATTATTAAACGGGCACCAGCCCATAAATGGACGATGCCCGCAGTTGCCTAGCAAAAGAGATAGGCGGGGAAGTGACGAGTTTTCCTCTCCCTACAGGTCAGAGCACTTATAAGGGGGCTCGCCCTTTGTATGTTTGTAAGCTTTTTATGCCTGAGCAACCAGCTGCAAGATAAGTTCTTGCGGACATGTTTGTTGTTTGTATTTTTCCACTCCATCAGGGGAGGGACCAAGGTGGTAGTCATCCACCAAGTAGGGAGGTGAAGATTATCAAATATTGTCTAAAAGATACCCTTCAATTCACTACAAGTTTCGGTACAATGTTGTTAAGAATCAAATCTAATTAGTATAGCAAATATGATAAAAAATAGCAATACAACACCGGGTAAGTTTATTTTAATTATTGGTCCTAGTGGTGTCGGTAAGACATCACTGCAAAATAAGTTGTTCGATGAGCATCTTGAGATTATTTCTCCACGTTCAGCCACCACCAGAGCACGTCGAGAAGGTGAAGGTGATGACCAATACGTATTTGTATCTGAAGAGGATTTTGATAGCCTTATAAAAGATGAAGCTTTTTTAGAGTGGGCACACATCCATGGGCTTTATAGAAGCGGTGCGTTAATACAAGAAATTACCCCTTACTTAAAGACTGGAAAAACAGTTGTTCGTGAGGTAGATGTACAAGGATACGATAGTATTGTGGCTCACCCATTATTTAACGGTGAAGACGCCTTTAAACTTGAAACCATTTTTATCGCACCTAAGAGTATCGATCAATTAGTTGATCGTATTAAAAATCGTGCTCCTATATCGCAAGAAGAGCTAGAACATCGTATAGAAAGTATGAAGACAGAATTAACCTACGAAAGTAAGTGTGATCACGTTATTGTAAATGGCGATGGAGACTTAGAGAAAGCTTACAAAGAACTAGAACAGATTGTACTTAATGGAAGTGAATAAATTTTCAGAAGAAAAAACAGGGGAGTTGTTGGTATTTTCACAAGTATTTTTAGCAGCGCTAACACCTATTTTAATAAAGGGATCGCAAGGGTTTTTACCACCTTTGTTTTTTGCTGGAGTTAGTATGATTGTTGCAAGGGTGTCATTATTAATAGTGTTAATAGTAACAAAAAAAACTCCACACAATGTTTAATAAAAAAGCTCTCCTTAACATGGTTATACGAACATTATTGATTATGGTTCTTGTCCATCCCTTAATATTCTATGCTGGCCAACAAACATCTGCGGGAAACGTTGCTATTCTTGGTCGCACCGAGATGTTGTTTACCTTTTTGGTTTTTGGCTTACTGAGGATAGAAAAAGTAGAAAAACAAAGAGTGGTAGGAGCTACACTCATTGGTATTGGAGCTGCTGCTATTATGTTAAAGGATTTTAGTTTCGACTTACAAAAATGGGATCTATTAATTGTACTTGCAGCCGCCATTGCTCCGTTTGGGAATGTGTTTCAAAAAAAAGTAGTCGCAATAATATCACCAGTAACATATTTGTGTTTTCGTAACCTTGTCGGTGGTAGCATTGTGTTGTTTATGAGTTCATCATTAGAGATTATCCCCTTAGAAAAAGTAGTAAGTGGGAAAGCAATATTTCTGATTATTATGATTGCCATGATTTCTTTTGGAGCATTAAAGCTATTAATTTTTTATGCAATGCAGAAAATTGATGTTTCAAAAATTGTTGCTTTAAGTATGGTAAGGGTAGCAATATCACTAGTATTTGCTTATATTTTTCTCAGTGAAATGCCAAATGCATATCAAATATTAGGCTTCTTTATTATGTTATTTGGTATTTATTGCATAACAAAGAAGAAAATTGATAAAATTTAAATATATGATATAATATTAATATGAAAGAAGTAAATGTTTATATATGCGGCCTGGAAGGTTGCGGGAAACAAAAGCCATCTGATAAGGATGGAATAGATGTATTTAATGAGATTGCAGAACACGAAAATATATCCCCAGAAGGGTTGAGTGAGATTGTTGCAAGGGTAAATAATACAAGAGTAACAGTACATTCATGCGCAGGTTGCGCAAGAGGGTGTAAGCGTAGCATAGGTTTAATGCCGGGTATTTTAGTAAGCGATGAGAATGCCTCTCGTAAAAATATCCCCCTTGGCTCCGCAGAAGATATCTTAAAAGCGGCAGTTGAATTTGTAGGCGATGAAGAGCCTGTAGATACAAAGGGTTAATTATTCCTCACGTAGATTCTTAAATACTTCACGGAAGCGGAAGTATTCCATAATACGTAGGCCTGTATAACGACCAACGATAATATTAAAGATAATCGTTAGCAAGATAAGTTCTGGGTAAGCAAGTAGTAATGATTGTAAATTCGGTAGTTGGACAATGAATACACAAATAAGGGCAGCTAAAATAGTTTCACCCATTCCAATAATGGCTCCAAACCAACCACGTTCACTTTTAAGACTCATTACACTTTCTGTAAGTGTCGACATAATCAGCAGAATAAAGATGGTGTCGCTAGGTAGCGAAACTTTTAACCAAGAGCCGATACCAAATAGTAGCAGTAAGCTAATACTAATAGCTGTTAGCATAATAGCTACTTTTGGTATGTATAAAATCGCCAAACCCTTCATGCTTTCGCGTGTAATGTATCCAGTAAATAGCACAAACAATAAAAACAGTAAGCCAACTTTCCAGCCAAGCGCTAAGAAGCTTAATGCAATAATAGACGGTGTAAACAGCCCAAGTGTAGTAATGCCCACAAACTGTTTTAAGAATGCTAAAATAGTGGCAATAAGCGGTAGTGAAAGCAGTAGGATAATCGTCTGGCTAGCAATACCATTAGTAAGCATATAGCTAACCAGTAGCGATAAAAAGTTCCAAGGTCGAACTGCTGACATATCGCTATCTACTTTTGTAAAAGCAATATCTTGCGTGGTAATGTCTGTTAAAAATCCATCAACATTTTCAGTAGTAAAAAGTGAGGTTACCGCTTGCTTACGGGTAAGGATAATTTGTTCTGGGCGCAGAACTCTAAACGGGCTCCTGGCTACACGAGCTAGACTAGTTAAGTTACTGTCGGTCACCAATAGTAAGGTTGAATCCTTAATGTGTTGCCGTAGTTCTTCATTATTTTCAGCAGCTTGCATAAGTGCCTGCATTCCCGAAATATCATCACTCCAAAATACAATAGTTTCTGCATTTTGTAGGGTTTCTGGTTGGTCTTGGGCAAGTTTAACCAGCGCATTATCTGCACCTACGTTACTGGTTTCAACGGTAATAGTTGGTGGAATGTATGTGCCAGCTTGCTGGGCGCCTAGTCGGTGGCGGTCAAGTTTTTCTTGGTCTGCTTGTTCATCTGCAATAAACACCATTTTACGGTTATAGGCAGAAACAGTGTGTTCACGTGTCTGAGTAAACAGTTGCTCGTCTATTGTTGTTTCAATGGTAAGGACAATGGTTTTAGGGCCAGGGTCTTCTGGTGTAAAAATAGCATCAATCGTTTCAGAAATAACTTGATCATTATTCAAAAGCTTCCATTCAAACGTAGTTGTTTCTCCTTCAGTAACAATGCCGCTTACAAGCGCATTAAACAAAATAGGCCTGCCAACCGGAGCGTCACTTGGGCCACTAATAGTAGCAGTAAAGACAGATGGTTCGATGTTTTGTCCCAGCGCTGAAAACGGGGCAAGAAGTAGAAGTAAGGTGCCACAAAGAAAAAGATGTTTCATGAGGCTACAGTGTAGCGAACTTAAGGTGTTTTTTACAATAAAAATAACAATATCATTACAGAACATGGGTTGTGGTAGGCTTGCCAAGCGACATAAAAAAATCCCAACGACACAAACATAAATGGATAAGGCGTTAGGATTTTTAGTAATAAACAATCATTAAACACTTAAAGCGTTAACTTCCCAGGGGAACAGATCGAAGAAATGGATGTTTATAAGCGTTAGGTACAGGAATTTACTACGTCTCAGCAACAAGTACCTCGTAAGAGGTTACCAGCAAGCTGGTAAAATTCTGTATCAACATATATATAGTAGCACAAAGTAGGACATTGCTCAAACAAAAAAGCCAATGAGTTCATCATCAGCTTTTTTAATTTATTTTTTAACTTAGTGAGAGTGCTTATCTTTATAACGCTTAACTTGTGGTTCTAGTTTTTCGATACAACGGTCAAACGAAGCCAGAAGCATTTCACGACGAGAATCCGCTCGCTCCGTGTGGTCGTGAAACTCAATAGTAATACTTACTTTCATGCGATCTTTTGCTTTTTCAGTATCACGAAGTTCACTGCTTACAAAAATCTTTGTACTTTCGTCCATCATATATTTACAGTAATGCGCTAGGTGGCCAAGTTTTTCAGCCATATGCATGCGTTCTTCATCGGTTAGTTTAAACCCTACTTCGTGGTGTTGAATATTCATAGTGGTAACAGGTAAGAATTAAGTGAATCTAAGTATAACATAAAAGTATAAAAGGTAGAAGATGTAGAAGAGGTAGAAATGGTCTGTATGCAATAAAAAGCGATAAAACCTCTTTTTCATTTTCTTCTTCTTCTACTTTTTACACCTCAGTAGACATTGAAAAATTATTCAAAACATGCTACAATAATATGATAACAAACAAACATTATGACAGATCTAAAAAACCTTCTTACCAGGCTTAATAAATCAACATTTTTTAAGCAGCAGGATAAACAGTATTGGCGCCATGCTTTAGAGCATAAAATGACTGATGCTCAAATTATAGAATTTGAAGTATTACTAGATAAGTCAGAAGAATTTTCTGTCGCTGGTCGCTTAGCACAGCTTAATAAGGCAACAGTACAGTTGGACAAGGCTGAAGCCAAATTTACTGAAATTATCTCTCAACATTCCTAAACATTTTTATGCCTAATGAATCATTGCCCATCAGCCAACTAAAAGAAGATTTTAAAGAACTAAAATCAACCGTCGAACAGTTAAATCAAATGCATCAAAGCGCAGAAGCATCTGCTACCCCTGAAGCAGTTCAAGAAAAAATTGACATTGCTACCCAGAGAAAAGATGAGCTACTTGCTGATATTACAGATGCAATTAATGATCCTAAAAATCAAGACAGCCAAGCGATACTTACGCTGCTGCAAGAAGAAGTAGCTGCTACCGTGATTTCTAAAAGTCCAGAGGAGCTCAATGCGCAGTTTGACAGTTTACGAAAAGAAGCTGAAGACCAAGGTGAGACACCACAAGCATCAGAGGTATCCACAGAAAGTGATACACCAAAAGAAGCTGGTAAAAGCGGGGATAGTGCAGAGTTAAAAAATAAAAGTAGTGAGGATGTAAATAGTAAAAATATTTCAGAAGAACCAAAAAAAGGCCTTGCGTTAATGGTAGACAAATTTACCAAACTCATGGCGAGATTTGGAAAAGAGCTACGCAGTATGTCATCGGGTAGCATTGCTTTTTTAAAACAATTACCAGGGGTTTCATTTTTAGTTTCATTTGCACAGAAAAATAATGTAAATGAAGATTTAGCGAAGTTGCAAAAACTTGATGTACAAACAGACTTAAAGTCTATTGGTGTTGATTTAAACGAAGGATTTGATAGCGAAAAGTTTAAAAGGTTAAAAGATGTATTTTTAGCATTTAAAGTTGAAAATAGTGGAAAGGGAGATTTAAAAGCGTTCTTAAAAACAGAATTTCAATTATTTAAAAAACAGAATACACCCGTGCAACCGGTTGCAGTTGTTAATGCAGTAGCTACTACCGCAGAACAATCATTACAGCCAGCAAAACCTAAGTCGGTACCATTTAACGCAGATATTGATCTATTTATGTCATTCTTAGAAAATCGTTATTTAGCTGTTTAATACTTTATTTTATGTCTCCAGATAATTCCTCAACAACTGAAACGTTAAAAGTTCAAAATGTGCCAGAATTTATTGTTAGATTAGA